>CAUQIK010000005.1:0-69320 GCA_963518035.1 uncultured Streptococcus sp.
TGGTCGCTTACTTTGCAACACTCCACCGTGGCCTTGATGTGGACAAACCACGTAATCTTGCTAAGTCAGTAACGGTAGAATAATCTAAAAAAGTCTAGTTATCTAGGCTTTTTCTTGTGAGCAAATTGGTTGCTTGTAGTCAAGCTTCGTGTTAGAATAATTTTTCAAATTGAAGGACAGAGGTAGACAGGGAGAATCACAATGGTAGAATTGGGAATTTCAACATTTGGGGAAACAACTGAGCTTGAAGGAACTGGGCAAACTTACAGTCATGCCGAACGCATTCGTCAGTTGGTGGCGGAGATTGAACTGGCTGACAAGGTTGGTTTGGATGTGTATGGGATTGGGGAACATCATCGAGCGGATTTTGCAGTATCAGCTCCAGAGATTGTCCTTGCAGCTGGGGCAGTCAATACCAAGAAAATCCGTTTGACTAGTGCAGTCAGCGTTCTCTCGAGTATGGACCCTATTCGTTTGTTCCAACAATATGCTACTATCGATGCTTTGTCAAATGGACGTGCGGAGATTATGGCCGGAAGGGGTTCTTTCACGGAATCTTTTCCCTTGTTTGGATATGATTTGAAAGACTACGAATCTCTTTTTGATGAAAAATTAGACTTGCTTCAGTTAGTTAATGAAAAGACCAAGTTAGACTGGCAAGGTCGCTTGACCCAAACAATCTCTGGTAAAGAAGTCTATCCTCGTCCAGTTCAGGACAAATTACCCTTGTGGATAGCGACAGGTGGTCATGTCGAATCAACAGTGAAGATTGCTCAGGCTGGCCTACCGATTGTCTATGCAATTATTGGTGGCAATCCGCGTTATTTTAAAAAGTTGATTCGGGCTTATCGTGAGATTGGGAGCGAAGCGGGCCATGCCAGTCATGAACTAAAGGTTGGAGCCCATTCTTGGGGTTGGATTGCTGAGGATGGCGATCAGGCTGTGAAAGATTATTTCCATCCAACCAAGCAAGTGGTGGATGCTATTTCCAAAGACCGTCCGCACTGGCAGGAATTGCGTTATGAGCAATATTTGGAGCAAGTTGGGCCAAATGGTGCTATGTTTGTGGGCAATCCAGATCAGGTGGCCGAAAAATTGATTCGTATGATTGAAGACTTAGGTTTGGACCGCTTCATGCTCCATCTACCGCTTGGTTCCATGCCCCATGACCAGGTTCTGAGAGCTATTGAACTCTTCGGCACGCAAGTGGCTCCAAAAGTACGGGCTTATTTTGCCATGAAAGAGGCTTAATAAAAAATCCTAATCAGGCTGATAAAAAATCTATATAACAACTATTTTAAAAAAGCAATAAACAGAAAAGAATCTCTGAAAAGCTAGTAAAATCAAGCTTTCCAGAGATTTTTTCGTTATTGATATAAACAATATCAATCAAGTCGATAGTCAATATATATTGGGAAAAGGTCAAAAGGAGTGGTAAGATGGTTTCAATCCAAATGGAAGGAGAAAAGTATGACAAGTAAAAGAGAGCTAGTTTTTAAAGCCATCCGAGGAGAAGAGGTGGAACGAGTTCCTGTAGGCTTTTGGTTTCATTTTGTAACACTGGAGGAAAAAGAGCAAGGTTTAAATAACCCACGTATCTTTCAAAAAAGTGTAGAGGGACATCGGAAGTACGTTGAAAGAATTCATCCTGATTTTGTCAAAATGATGAGTGACGGATTTTTCATTTATCCAAGTAATGTCTACAGTCCTTTGGTTTCAAGTATTCAGGAGCTGGCTTCTATTGAGTCGATTGGTGAAAACCATCCTTGGATTCAGCAACAAGTAGAAGTGGTAGAAGCTATTCGAGCAACCTTCACTGAGGACATTGCATCATTTTACAATATTTTTTCTCCGATTTCCTACCTGAAAAGATGGTTTCGTACAGAGACTTCTAGAGGTGATAAGGAGGTTGCGGATCTTTTTCTTGAAAATCCAGAGTTATTCAGTGAAATTTTAGACGTGATAGCAGAGGATATCGCTATCCTAACTAAAAAAATCATTCAGGATGGTGGAGCAGATGGAATCTATCTCAGTACACAAGAAATTCAGGATGAGCGCATCACAGCAGAATTGTATCAGACCTATATTGAGCCAAGCAACATAAAGGTTTTAGAAGCCGCCAATCAGGTAGGTGGGGTAAATATCCTGCATATCTGCGGTTTCCAAGGTGCCAGTAACAATGTTACTATTTTCAAAGATTATCCAGTCCAGGTTTTCAATTGGGCAACCCACCATGAATCAGTCAGTTTACCTCAAGGTCAGGAGCTATTTCATGGCAAAGCGGTCTTGGGTGGTTTTGAAAATGGGAAGCAGAGCCTGCTTTATGGAGGTAGAAAGGCTGCACTACAAGAGGAAACCAAACGATTGTTGGCTGAAGCTGGGACTAGAGGAGTCCTTCTTGGAGCGGATTGCACGGTTCCAGATGACTTTGAATTAGAAAGATTGGACTGGATTCGTCAGGCTGCTGTTTTATAATAGGAGGGCCTTGTGAAAAGAAAAAAGTGGCTATTGGCAGGGATGGTCCTCGGCATTGTCATCTTACTTGCGATCAGTCTTATAAAGGGACTTACTTGTAATGAAGGTTCAAGATGTCATGGGATTCAGGATTTTCAGAAGAGAAGTCTTCCCTTTATTCAAACCAATGATATTGCCAGTGTTTTATTAGTTGAAAAAGAAAGAAATGGAGAATAAAGATGTCAGAAAAAAGAGAATGGGTTTTAAAAGCATTTAGAGGAGAAACAGTCGATCGTGTACCAGTTGGTTTTTGGCACCACTTTACATCAGAAGAGGAATGGTTAAAGGGATTTTCCAATCCTGTGATTATTGAAAAGAACATACAAGGTCACAAACGTTTTATCCGTGACCTACATCCAGACTTTATCAAGTTGATGAGTGATGGCTATTTTGCTTATCCAAATCCAGTTATTGCCAAAGGAAAGTCACTCCAAGAGCTGTCGGAGATTCAACCTCTGGGTGAAGATCATCCGTGGATTAGAGAGCAGGTAGAATTAGTGAAGAAGATTAAGCAGGAGTTTACTGAAGATATTGTTGCTATTTACAATATTTTTGCGCCTGTGACCTACCTCAAATGGTTACTTGGAGAAGTGTCTGGTGGAGATGATCTCATTGCGGATTTCTTAGTTCAAGATTCTCAGAAATTGAAAAAAGTACTTGATGTGATTGCGCAAGATATCGCTAGCTTGAGTCAAGCTATTATTAAAGATGCAGGAGCAGACGGTATTTATCTCAGTGTGCAAAGTATTCAGGATGCGCGTGTTTCTGCTGAAGCCTATCAGGAGATTATTGCGCCGAGTGAACTGACTGTTTTAAATGCAGCTAAGTTGGTTGGCGGGGTAAATATCCTTCACATCTGTGGTTATGAAGGAGCTAGAAATGATATTCATATCTTCGCTGACTATCCAGCTCATGTTTTTAACTGGGCAGTTGGTCCAGAAGGGATTAGTCTAAAAGAAGGTCGTGAGATTTTCAAGGGGCGTACTGTTTTGGGAGGATTTGAAAACGGTAAAGATGGCCTTCTCTATCGAGGTAGTAAGGAAGAAATTCAAACTGAAACCAAACGATTGGTAGAAGAAACAGGAAAAGAGGGCTTCATACTTGGAGCAGATTGTACCATTCCGAGTGATATTGCAGTGGAGCGTATCCAGTGGGTGAGAGAGGCATTGGCTAAATAAAGGAGAAGAATATGAGTAAGAAAACATGGATTATTGGTGGAGTTGCAGTTGTGGCAGTTCTTGGAGCAACGATTATTGGTAGAACTTTGGCGGGAGCATCTGCTAAAGGTGCAGATGTAGCTTCATCTGGACAAGTAACAACTTTAAAAGTTGCTCATACTCAAAACTATGTCCCTTATGATTTTATTGACGAAAAAGGGGAATCAGATGGTTATGAAGTCGCTGTTTTAAAGGCGGTTGATGAGAAATTAGCAGATTATAAATTTGAGTATACTGGAACGAGTGATGATGATCTCTTGATTGGACTTGAGTCTGGCAAGTACGATATTGGAACTAAAGGTGCTTGGTATACAGATGAACGGGCTAAGAAATTCATTATTCCATCTGAGCCAGTAGGAGCCAGCATTATTGGTTTTACTGTCAGAAAAGAAGATGAAGCCAAATATAAGAATATTGATGATTTCGCCAAAAACAAAGGCAAATTAGTACCAATCTCTCCTCAAAATGCTCAGTGGAATGTTATCAATAGTTATAATGACAAGCACAAGGATTCACCAATTGAGTTGACAGCTGCTGAATCATTCAAGGTGGCAGATGCTTATGCTTGGGTTTTAGAAGGACGATACGATGCCTTCTTTGATATCAAGTTGTCTTTTGAAAAAGCAGTGACAGCAGAGGATGGTTCTTACCACCAATATGCGGACAAACTTAGCTGGTTCCCTTATAAAGGAATCCCAACCTATCCATTGATTCACCGTGATGAAAAGGGCGAGAAGTTTGCTAAAGAATATGAAAAAGCGATTAAAGAATTAAAAGAAGATGGAACTCTAGCTAAACTTTCTCAAAAATACTTTAAAGAAGATGTTTTTAGCTACGTTGATAAAGATTAGATGAGCAATCAGGCATGTTATACTCTTCGAAAATCTCTTCAAACCGCGTCAACGACGCCTTGCCGTAGGTATGGTTACTGATTTCGTCAGTTCTATCCACAACCTCAAAACACTGTTTTGAGCAACCTGTGGCTAGTTTCCTAGTTTGCTTTTTGATTTTCATTGAGTATTAGAAAGAGGTTTACATGGTTTCATATGATTTTTCAAGAGTGTTCCAATTTTTACCCACCTTATGGCAGGCTCTTCCGATGACCTTGTCCATTCTCTTTTTTACTACAATACTTGGTTCCCTTTTCGGTGGCTTATTGGCTTGGGCTCAAGTGGGAGAAGATAAGACTTTTGCAGGTCTTTCCAAGGGATATATTTTCACTCTTCGCTGTACTCCCCCCATTGTCTTACTGTTTTTAGTTTTTTATGGTTTACCTGAATTTTTAAAATGGTGGCTGAATTTAGATATCAACAACTGGTCTAAGACGGTCTTCGTCTTATTCACCATGGTCTTGCTATTTGCGGCTATCATTGCAGAAGTATTTAAGGCGTCCTATCAGGCAATCCCCAAAGGTCAGATGGAGGCTGGAGTCAGTATTGGTCTGACACCCAGTCAGACATTTTGGAGAATCATTTTTCCTCAGGCTTTTCAAGTGGCTCTTCCAAATATGACGACCGCTATTCTAAATTTGATGCGGGATGCTGCCCTAGCCTATACGATTGGTTTTGTAGATGTCATGGGGGCTGGGAATCTCTTAATCAGTCGTAATTTGGGGAATTACTCTCTTGAAACCTATACAGCGGTTGCCATTCTTTATTGGGGTGTAGCCTTGGCTGTTTCCTTCTTGAGTCGCTTGTTAGAAAAATCTTTGGAAACGAAAGGGAGATAGGATATGGATTTAGACTATATTGCAAAAACCTTTTTAGAGACCTTAAAAGGGGTACCGACCACCTTGATTATCATGATTGTAGCCATGATCTTAAGTTTTCTACCAGCCTTGTTTTTAGCTCTGGGACAAATATATAAAGTCAAAGGTGTTCGAACTTTCTCTCTCGTGTATCTAGCTTTTATAAGAGCAACACCTCCGATTTTGCTGATTCTTTTCTTTTATAGTTTGTTTCCGAGTTTGCTCAATCAATTTCTCAAAAGCATAGGAAGTGATGTTGATATCTTTAAACTCAATCCGATCTATTATGCTTTTATTATCTATAGTTTGATGACAACAGGTAGTTTATCAGAAATCTTACGTTCGGCTATTTTGACTGTGGATAAGGGACAATTAGAAGCTGCACAAGCGATTGGTTTAAGCACTAGTCAGGCTTATGTGAGGATTGTTTTTCCACAGGCCTTGCGGTCAGCCTTGCCTAATCTGGCTAATCTAGTCATAAATATTGTAAAAGGAACCTCTTTGGTTTTTGTGATGACCATTAAGGATATTACAGCCATTGCCCGTGTTGAAGCGTCTTATGGTTATCAGTATTTTGAATCTTATTTTGTGATCTTTTTACAGTACATTCTTATTTGTGGATTGATTCAATGGGGCTTTTCAATCTTAGAGAAACGCTATATTCGAAGAGAAAAGGGACAAGTAGTGCCCAGTACAGGTTTAGCATAGGAGGAGACAATGTTACAAGTAGAACATGTTGCAAAAAAATTTGGAGACAGACAAGTCCTAGAAGATGTTAATCTCAAGGTCAACCAAGGGGATGTGGTTGTAATATTGGGGCCATCTGGATCAGGTAAAACGACTTTTCTCAGATGTCTCAATCATTTAGAAAAAGCCGATAGTGGCTCTTTGAAGCTTGCTGAAAAAGACTACGACCTTGGCAAATTGACCAAAAAAGATATTTTAGAAATTCGCCAGAAGACTGCCTTCGTTTTCCAACATTATAATTTATTTGCTAATAAAACGGCCTTGGAAAATATTTTGGAGGGCCTGGTGATTGCTCGGAAAATTCCTAAGGAAGAAGCAACCAAACGTGCGGAAGCTGCCTTAGAAAAAGTTGGTTTACTAGCTTATAAAGATTACTATCCCTCTCAACTTTCTGGAGGTCAGCAACAACGAATCGGTATTGCCCGTGCAATCGCTGTGAAACCAGAGGTCATTTTATTAGATGAGCCAACATCGGCCTTGGATCCAGAGTTGGTAGGGGATGTTTTGGGTGTTTTAAAACAGTTAGCTAAAGAAGGAGTTACTATGGTAGTAGTGACTCATGAGATGGGTTTTGCTAGAGATGTAGCCAATCATGTTATTTTTATGGACGGTGGGAAAATTGTTGAAGAAAATAATGCCCATCAATTCTTTAGTCGTCCAAAAGAAGAACGAACCAAGCAATTTTTGGCACGAATCCTTTCGGATGCGACCTATAGTGTAGAATATATGATTTGATAGTTAAGATTATCAGAGCAAAAATTAATCCCCCGAGCTATAATGCTTGGGGGATTTTTCTATAGGAGGGCTAGTTTAGTTCTCTTTTTTGTTTTTTAGCAAGAACCCGAGACCTAGAAGGGCAAGGAGACTAATTCCTGCAAACAGGAGTTTGTGATCGTTTTTGGTTCCTGTATTTGGTAGTTCAGCTTGTTTAGCTGGGGTTGCAGGTATATTATCCTTGCTAGAGTTTTCTACTGATTCGTTTTGAACCGCCTCTTTTACAGATGATGCTTGTGCTTCTTGTGCTGGTTGTTGAGCTTGTGAATCAGCTGTAGCTTGGCTAGGTTTATTTTCCGCATCAGCTACTTTTGCATCTGATTTTGCAGAATCAGGTTTAGTTTGTGGAGCTGGAGTTTGTTGTTCCGGTTTGACTACTCGGTTTGACATATTGTCTTGGCTGTTATTTTGACCTTGTTCTTGTTTTAAGCTAGAAAGGTCAAATTCTGGTTTTTCTTCCACAGCTGGGGCAACAATGGCACCGCCTTGAGAGACTCGAAGAACAGTAGCTGTAAGGGCATTTAATTTCAAGCCTTTTTCAGTCCACTCAAGTCCTTTCGGGTTGGCAATTCCGACTGGCCCTGCTTGGTTTTCATCTGCTAAAACTTCAGCATTTCTGAGATGGGCAAAGGCAGTTCCCAAGTTAAATTCGCGAGCCTTTTCATCCGCATTAACAAAGACTGCGTAGATATCACCGTTTGGAGCAGTAATTTGGTAGCCAATTACTACATCCTCTTTTGCTACACCATTTTGACCTGGGACAGTGATGAGTTGGACACGGTCTTTGATATCTTGGAGACTCTTAAGTCGGAAGGCATCTGTAGATTGACGAAGGGCAATCAAACCTTTCATATAGTCACGGCTCTTGACATTTTCAGGATATGCTTTTCCATCTGTAGCCTTAGTCCAGTCAAACTTGTTAATAGCATCACTCGAATCGTAAGAGTCATGGATGAAGTAAGGATAGTCAAATGGATTGCCGTCCTTATCACGCAACAAGTGAGATTTGTTTGGGACCTTATCCTCTGCTACTGGAGTCTTGTAGGCTGGGTCACGGAATTGTTTAGTACGTCCATATTCCTGACCGGAGTGGATAAACGGAGTTCCTTGAGCTGTCAAGACCATGAGATTTCCAAGTCGCAAACGACGGTGGATTTCAGCATAGTTCTCAGCTTTGCTTGGATCTTTTTTGATAGATTGGGCGATGATGTCAAAGAGGGTCAAGTTATCATGGGCTGCGATGTATTGGATGACATCTCCAGGGCTGTCAGCTTCAAAGTTGGTTGGTTGAGCAATGAGATTTTTGAAGATGGTGTTGATATCACGCTTGCCACCTGTGATAAAGGCAGGTTGGCCTTCGTTTGGATAACCAGACTTGAGGTTGTTACGGATGTCATCTGAAAAGACAGCGACAGTATCGGTATGTTTCATCCAATCTTGGTCAGCAGCTTTAGTAGGCATGTTTTCATCACCAGCATAGGTTCTCCAACCTTCACCAAGCATGATGAGGTTTGGATTGAGGGCGCGTGCAGCCTTGTACGCTTCTTCGATAGAAGCGGCATCATGGTCTCCCATCATATCGAAGCGGAATCCATCTACTTTGTAGGTATCAACTAGATATTTGATAGAGTCAACTAGGAGTCGTTTGGTCATATGGTGGGTTGTTCCCAAGCGTCCACCACCAAAGCTAGTGCGAGGTGTCCCATCAGCATCCATAAAGTGGTAGTAGTTTGGTTCTAAATCTTCAAAGATATCGACCTTGGCTGTATGGTTATACACTACATCCAGGATAGCTCCCATGCCACGTTTGTGGATTTCGTTGATGAGGTTTTTAAATTCTGCGATTCGTTTTTCTGGATTCTTAGGGTCGCTTGAGTACATACCAGTCAAGGAGAAGTAGTTTTGAGGGTCATATCCCCAGTTGTAGTTGCTGTTGCTTGAAGCATAGTCAGACAAGCGTTCATGGTTTTTCAATTCATTGACAAAGTAGTAAGACAAGACTGGAAGGAGCTGGATGTGGGTCACACCCAAGTCTTTGAGGTAGTCTAGTTTTTCGATAAAGGCTTCAAAGGTACCAAATGGTTTGGTCAAGTCTTTTGCAATGGCAGGATCTGAAGTGAAGTCACGCACATGAGCTTCGTAGATAACGGCATCTTCACGAGTCTTGAAGTTGTGAATCTTACCATAAGTTAAGTCTTGAGGTCCTAGTTTGGCTGGATCTACAAAGGCAGCTTTAGCCACTTTATGGGCATCGTCAATCTTGGCATCGTCACTATTCCAAGCAGCGAGGGACTTAGCGTAAGGATCGAGTGCAAGAACAGTTTTACCCTGACGCTCGATTTGGTATTGATAATAGTATCCAGTGAAATCTGTGATTCCTAATTTGTTTGTGCTATCTAGAGTTTGTTTCCAAGTTCCTCTTTCCCCTTTTTCAAGAGCGACAGTTCCAACCACTTTTTCAGGGTTATTCTTGTCGTAGACAACGACAGAAACCTTATCAGCACTTGGTGACCAAAGGGTGAGGTCAACACGCTTGCCTTCTTCTTTTAGGTCAGCTCCAAGTTTGCCATCATAGCTGTAAGTCTCATCTTTCAGACGCCAGCTTGTTTTGGTAGTGAATTGGTCAGCGTTGTATCTCACGGTATAAGGATGTTTTGTGTCAGAGAAATCTCCGCTGTAGGTCACTTTCTTACCAGCTTCATCGATTGAAACATCGGTGATAGCTACTTTATTTCCTAGGTGATTAGTGATGTTGGAGTGTTTGAGGATATCTTCTTTTTTAGCACCGACAAGTGTTGAAAAACTACTCTCAATGCTAGAAGTGCCTACGTGTTGGGCTCCTGTCATACGGATATCATGGACATAGTATGGATTTGTGTAAATCGATTCATCATCGTCTTTTAGGAAAATTTGGCTATGATTTTTTAAATCTGTGAACTTATAATCTTCTTTACGGATTTTCACATCGTCTCCTTGTTTGTTTCTGTCTAGTAATAAAAATCCAAGGTCTTTAGCTGCATCTTTGAGTGGAATATCGATATAGCGACCATATTTGCCTGTAGCCGTAAAGTCTGTTCCGTTAGGCCATTCACCACTACTTGGCTCTTTCACATCTCCCCAGTACCAGAGAGACTTTTTATCATAGTTGCCATCTGTGCGGTAGTAGTTGACGCGAATAGTTCCTGCAGGTTGTGGCTCGTAAGAGAAAACCTTGTGATCTTGGTCCAACCAAGCCTCATTCATCTTTGGTGCCAGTTTTTCTACCGATTTATCGCCGGTCAGATTTTTCCCAGCTGTATTATTGATGAGGAAGCTAATTTTCTTGGCTTGCTCTCCCTTTAATTTGATATCTAGGTAATAGCCATAGTCATCTTTTTTGGCATCCTTGAAGGACAAGGCTCCGTTTGGCCAATTTTCAGATGGTTTTTCAACATCGTCCCAAGTCCATAGCCCTTGAGAATCCTTGTTTTCTTCAGGAAGCTTTTTGACATGGATACGGAAGTAGTTGTCTTCTATTGGCTCTTCTGCCTTAGTTTCAGTCGTTACTGGACTCGTAGAAGTAGTTGGTTCACTTGAACGATCTTGTCCGGTTTGTGGGGCTGAATCGGCTGGAGTTGCAGCAGGAGTGGGTACCTCTGTTGCAGGTTTTTCTTCTGTTTTCTTTAGGGAAGCGTTTGCATTTTTAGGCGAAGAAATATCACTTTCGTTTTTACCAGAGTTAACTGCTGTATCAGTAAGAGGTTGAGCAAGGGCAGTAGTAGTTTCATTATCAGTTCCCTTATTGCTTGTAGTACTTTCGTTGGCTGAGATAGTTGGTGTGGCCATGGCAAGCAGAACAAGGCTTGCTCCAATAAGGACAGAACCAGTTCCATTTTTGAGGGAACGGATGCTGTAAACTATTTTTTTCTCAGTGTGAGATGGTGTTCTTTTCATAATCAATCTCCTATAAATGAATTTCTCTATCAGTATAGCACTTAGTAAAATAATATGCAAGCGTTTTCCTAAAATTAAACTAAAAGAAGAATCGCAACAAATTTTGTTACGATTAAGCCAGTCTTTCTTTATGAATTTGAGAAGCAAGAAGGTGAAGGTGATGAAATAATTCTGAAGTAGAGAAGTTACGATTGTAGATAAGTGGTTTAGGAGAGTTGGTGACAGGAAAGGTAGTGATAATAATATCGTGAGGAATTTGATTGAGAATTGAGAAAGAAATCGTAGATTCTTCCCAAGAATCAAAGAGATAGAGATTATTGCCGTAGTGAGCAAGGGTGTCGATAAGGTTTTGTGCGTGATGACTATCCAAATGACTAATGACTAAAACACGTATTTTGGGAAGTTTTTGAAGTAATTGGACTAAAATTCGTTGCCCTTGGATAGAAAAGGTGTAGACAAGTTCTTGTAGCTTACTTGGGTGATTTTCTAGCCCCATTTCAGTCAGGTAAGATTGGAATTTGTGTTGACTTACTTCAAATAGTTTTGGAAATTCTACTTGATAACTGCTTAAAATTTGGGATTTCTGTCTGTCGAGAGACTGGTTACTGAGTAAATGAAAGAAATCAGATTGGGCAGTGTAGTGGAGGAGCCAAATCAATTCCTCGCGATTTTCAATCTGTAGGTGAAATTCTTTAGCTAGTTCTTCTAGAATTTGGCTCAATAAACGATAAGATTTTTGGATATGATGAATATTACCCAGTGCTCCATTGTTAGGATTGTTTATGATTTGAGGAGACTTTACTGGATTTGAAAATAGCTGTTCTAGCGTCTCCTTTTTCGGTTCAAAATGAAGTTTTTTAGCCAGCTTTTTGATATCTTGTTCAAACTGGGTAATCTGCATGAGGGTGCTGTAGTGACTGGTTAAAAGAGGAGTAGGATTTTCAATCAAATGCCCCTTATTAAAGCGCTCCATATTGATAGCTAGAGTATATTTGATTTGTCGTAAACTACTGAGGTTGGGTGAAACTTGTTGGGCGTCCAAAAATAGCTGAATCAAGTGAGTTAGTGATTCTTCAGAAATAAAAGGGAAGGGCCAATCCAGAAAACTGTAACTTTGGCTAAAGTAGTCTAGATAAAAGGCACGAATATCCTCTTCTGCTCCCTCCAAGACTAAAGGAGAAAGTTGGATGTTGACGCTATAGTGTTGTGGAAGTTTAGTGTTGATACGATGAATGATTTCCTCAATCTGCTCTTGATTAGTGGAAAGTACCTGACATATTTGCTCAAGCGATTGCCCCTCTTTGAAAAATAACTGGTTCAAAAAAGAATAGGTTTCAGATTGTTTAAGAATCGCAATCCTGGGATCTAAGGTGTTTTGGAAGTCAAACTGCAATTGAATGCCTTTTTTTCTTGATTGAAGCAGGAGGTTAGGAAACAATTGCTCAAGCTTAAAAAGGTGTTCTTGCAATCTTTCTATTGAAAAATTCAGCTTCTCAGCCAAGACGGACAATTCTATCCAATCATGGCGTTTGGTTAATTCTTCCAATAAGAATAGCAAGTCTTGTTCAGTTTTAGACAGCAAGATATTCATCATAAACCTCCCTATATATTTATACATATATATTAAAAGAAAAGCCTAGTAAAGTCAAGAAAAACAGCCTATGATAAAATAGGGAAATCGTAATTTACCATATTTTTGTGAACTACTAAACTGAAAATGAAGTTTGCAAAGCGATTATTGAATTTAATTTTTTATAGGAAAAGATTTTGTCAAAAATTCGTCAATCCCCTTGAAAAATCTAGCTAAATAGGGTATAATATGAGTAATCATTTGTCGTAGGTTTTGTCTGAAATATTGTCCAGACAAGGCTCACAGCAGTTAAATCTTCTGAAAAAGTCAGATTTAGCTGCTCTTTTTGTGCTTTTTTTCAGGTTTTTGAGTGCTTGTAACAAAGATTTAAAGATTCTGAAAATTCATCAAAGGGACACGGTGATAGGGGTTTTTAAAACCATATGACGATTAGAAAAGCCTGATTGACAAGGCTTGGAATTTATTTACAAAGGAGAATCATCTTGGCAGGACATGACGTTCAATACGGGAAACATCGTACCCGTCGTAGTTTTTCAAGAATCAAAGAAGTTCTTGACTTACCAAATTTGATTGAAATTCAAACTGACTCATTCAAAGATTTCCTAGACCATGGTCTTAAGGAAGTATTTGAAGATGTATTGCCAATTTCAAACTTCACAGACACAATGGAGTTGGAATTTGTTGGATATGAAATCAAGGAACCAAAATACACGCTAGAAGAAGCTCGTATCCACGATGCTAGCTACTCAGCACCAATTTTTGTAACCTTCCGCTTGATCAATAAAGAAACAGGCGAAATCAAGACCCAAGAAGTCTTCTTTGGTGATTTCCCAATCATGACAGAAATGGGTACTTTCATCATCAACGGTGGTGAACGTATTATCGTTTCTCAGTTGGTCCGCTCACCAGGTGTTTACTTTAACGATAAAGTTGATAAAAACGGTAAAGTGGGCTACGGTTCAACTGTTATCCCTAACCGTGGAGCTTGGTTGGAACTTGAAAGTGACTCAAAAGATATCGCCTACACTCGTATCGACCGTACTCGTAAGATTCCATTTACGACCTTGGTTCGTGCGCTTGGTTTCTCAGGTGATGATGAAATCTTTGATATCTTTGGTGATAGCGAATTGGTTCGTAATACTGTTGAAAAAGATATCCACAAGAACCCAATGGACTCTCGTACAGACGAAGCCTTGAAAGAAATTTACGAACGCCTTCGTCCAGGTGAGCCTAAGACTGCTGAAAGCTCACGTAGCTTGCTTGTAGCTCGTTTCTTTGACCCACGTCGTTATGACTTGGCAGCTGTCGGTCGTTACAAAATCAATAAAAAACTCAATGTTAAAACACGTTTGCTCAACCAAACAATTGCGGAGCCATTGGTAGACCCTGAAACAGGCGAAATCTTGGTAGAAGCTGGAACAGTCATGACTCGTAGCGTGATTGAAAGCATTGAAAGCCATTTGGATGGCGACTTGAACAAGATTGTTTACATTCCAAATGATGCAGCGGTTGTGACTGAGCCAGTTGTTCTTCAAAAATTCAAGGTTGTTGCTCCAACTGATCCAGACCGTGTTGTAACTATTATTGGTAATGCTAATCCAGATGACAAGGTTCGTATCGTCACTCCTGCAGATATCCTTGCTGAAATGAGCTACTTCCTCAACTTGGCTGAAGGACTTGGCCGTGTAGATGATATCGACCACCTTGGAAACCGTCGTATCCGTGCGGTTGGTGAATTGCTTGCCAACCAAGTACGCCTTGGACTTTCTCGCATGGAACGTAATGTCCGTGAACGTATGTCTGTTCAAGACAACGAAGTCTTGACACCACAACAAATTATCAATATCCGTCCTGTAACAGCTGCGGTTAAAGAATTCTTTGGTTCATCACAGTTGTCACAGTTCATGGACCAACACAACCCGCTTTCTGAGTTGTCTCACAAACGCCGTTTGTCAGCCTTAGGACCTGGTGGTTTGACACGTGACCGTGCTGGATATGAAGTACGTGACGTGCACTACACTCACTATGGTCGTATGTGTCCAATCGAGACACCTGAAGGACCTAACATCGGTTTGATCAATAACTTGTCATCCTACGGACACTTGAATAAGTATGGTTTTGTTCAAACACCATACCGTAAGGTTGACCGTGAAACAGGTGTTGTTACGAACGAAATCGTTTGGTTGACAGCCGATGAAGAAGATGAATTTACTGTAGCACAGGCTAATTCTCGTCTGAATGAAGATGGAACATTTGCTGAAAAAGTTGTCATGGGACGTCACCAAGGGGTCAACCAAGAGTATCCAGCTAATGTTGTTGACTACATGGACGTATCACCAAAACAGGTAGTTGCCGTTGCGACAGCATGTATTCCTTTCTTGGAAAACGATGACTCCAACCGTGCCCTCATGGGTGCCAACATGCAACGTCAGGCTGTGCCATTGATTGATCCAAAAGCACCTTACGTTGGTACTGGTATGGAATACCAAGCAGCTCATGACTCTGGTGCTGCTGTTATTGCTCAGTATGATGGTAAAGTTACATACGCAGATGCTGACAAGGTAGAAGTTCGCCGTGAAGATGGTTCGCTAGATGTTTACCACATCCAAAAATTCCGTCGTTCAAACTCAGGTACTGCCTACAACCAACGCACTCTCGTTAAAGTTGGCGATGTCGTTGAAAAAGGCGATTTTATCGCTGACGGACCTTCTATGGAAAAAGGGGAAATGGCGCTTGGACAAAACCCAATCGTTGCCTACATGACATGGGAAGGTTACAACTTCGAGGATGCCGTTATCATGAGCGAACGCTTGGTCAAAGACGATGTCTACACATCTGTCCACCTCGAAGAATATGAATCAGAAACGCGCGATACAAAGCTTGGGCCTGAAGAAATTACTCGTGAAATTCCAAACGTTGGTGAAGATGCCCTTAAAGACCTTGACGAAATGGGTATTATCCGTATCGGTGCTGAGGTTAAAGAAGGCGATATCCTTGTAGGTAAAGTAACACCTAAGGGTGAGAAAGACCTTTCAGCTGAAGAACGTCTCTTGCACGCTATCTTCGGAGACAAGTCTCGTGAAGTGCGTGACACTTCTCTCCGTGTACCACACGGTGCCGATGGTGTCGTTCGTGATGTTAAGATCTTTACACGTGCAAATGGAGATGAATTGCAATCAGGTGTTAATATGCTGGTTCGCGTCTACATCGCTCAAAAACGTAAGATCAAGGTCGGAGATAAGATGGCCGGACGTCACGGAAATAAAGGGGTTGTCTCTCGTATCGTTCCTGTAGAAGACATGCCTTATCTTCCAGATGGAACTCCAGTCGATATCATGTTGAACCCACTTGGGGTGCCATCACGTATGAATATCGGTCAGGTTATGGAGCTTCACCTTGGTATGGCTGCTCGTACTCTTGGTATTCACATCGCAACACCAGTCTTTGACGGAGCAAGTTCTGAAGACCTTTGGTCAACTGTTAAAGAAGCAGGTATGGATAGCGATGCCAAAACGATCCTTTACGATGGACGTACTGGGGAACCATTTGATAACCGTGTTTCTGTCGGAGTCATGTACATGATCAAACTCCACCACATGGTTGATGATAAATTGCACGCGCGTTCAGTCGGACCTTACTCAACTGTTACCCAACAACCACTCGGAGGTAAAGCTCAGTTTGGTGGACAACGTTTCGGTGAGATGGAGGTTTGGGCTCTTGAAGCTTACGGTGCGTCAAATGTCCTTCAAGAAATCTTGACTTACAAGTCTGACGATATCAACGGACGTTTGAAAGCTTATGAAGCTATTACAAAAGGAAAACCAATTCCAAAACCAGGTGTTCCAGAATCCTTCCGAGTTCTTGTCAAAGAATTGCAATCTCTTGGTCTTGACATGCGTGTCCTTGACGAAGATGACCAAGAAGTGGAACTTCGCGACTTGGATGAAGGAATGGACGAAGATGTCATCCACGTAGATGACCTTGAAAAAGCCCGCGAAAAAGCAGCCCAAGAGGCTAAAGCAGCCTTTGAAGCTGAAGAAGCTGAGAAAGCAACAAAAGCGGAAGCAACAGAAGAAGCTGCTGAACAAGAATAAGCAGTTCACTTAGAATAGAAAGGGAAGAAATAGTGGTTGATGTAAATCGTTTTAAAAGTATGCAAATCACCCTAGCTTCTCCAAGTAAAGTCCGTTCATGGTCTTATGGAGAAGTCAAAAAACCTGAAACAATCAATTACCGTACCTTGAAACCAGAACGTGAAGGACTCTTTGATGAAGTTATCTTTGGTCCTACAAAAGACTGGGAATGTGCTTGTGGTAAGTACAAACGCATTCGTTACAGAGGAATTGTTTGTGACCGTTGTGGGGTTGAAGTAACGCGTACGAAAGTTCGTCGTGAGCGTATGGGACATATCGAATTGAAAGCTCCTGTATCTCACATCTGGTACTTCAAGGGGATTCCAAGCCGTATGGGCTTGACCCTTGATATGAGTCCTCGTGCCCTCGAGGAAGTTATCTACTTTGCGGCTTATGTGGTGATTGATCCGAAGGATACACCACTTGAGCACAAGTCTATCATGACAGAGCGCGAATACCGTGAGCGCTTGCGTGAGTATGGTTATGGATCATTCGTTGCTAAGATGGGTGCCGAAGCCATCCAAGACCTTTTGAAACAAGTAGATCTTGAAAAAGAAATTGCTGAACTCAAAGAAGAGTTGAAAACAGCTACTGGACAAAAACGTGTCAAAGCCATCCGTCGTTTGGATGTTTTGGATGCCTTTTACAAGTCTGGAAACAAACCTGAATGGATGATTCTCAACATCCTTCCGGTTATTCCACCAGATCTTCGTCCAATGTTGCAGTTGGATGGTGGCCGTTTTGCCTCATCTGACTTGAATGACCTTTACCGCCGTGTTATCAACCGTAACAACCGTTTGGCTCGTTTGCTTGAGTTGAATGCACCAGGTATCATCGTTCAAAATGAGAAGCGTATGCTTCAAGAAGCGGTTGACGCTTTGATTGACAATGGTCGTCGTGGTCGTCCAATTACAGGACCAGGTAGCCGTCCACTTAAATCATTGAGCCACATGCTTAAAGGGAAACAAGGACGCTTCCGTCAAAACTTGCTCGGTAAACGTGTTGACTTCTCAGGACGTTCCGTTATCGCCGTTGGTCCAACTCTTAAGATGTACCAATGTGGTGTGCCACGTGAAATGGCGATTGAGCTCTTTAAACCATTCGTGATGCGTGAAATCGTTGCCCGTGATATCGTGCAAAACGTCAAAGCAGCTAAACGCTTGGTGGAACGCGGAGATGAGCGTATCTGGGATATCCTTGAAGAAGTGATCAAAGAACACCCAGTGCTTTTGAACCGCGCACCGACCCTTCACCGTTTGGGTATCCAAGCCTTCGAGCCAGTCTTGATTGATGGTAAGGCCCTTCGCTTGCACCCGCTTGTCTGTGAAGCCTACAATGCCGACTTTGACGGGGACCAAATGGCCATCCACGTACCGCTTTCAGAAGAAGCCCAAGCAGAAGCTCGTATCTTGATGCTAGCTGCTGAGCACATCTTGAACCCGAAAGATGGTAAACCAGTTGTTACTCCGTCTCAGGACATGGTTTTGGGTAACTACTACTTGACCATGGAAGAAGCTGGTCGTGAAGGTGAAGGAATGGTCTTCAAAGACCGTGATGAAGCGGTTATGGCTTACCGTAATGGTTATGTTCACCTCCACTCACGTGTTGGTATCGCAACAGACAGCCTCAACAAGCCTTGGACAGAAGAGCAAAAACATAAGGTCTTGCTTACAACAGTTGGTAAAATCCTCTTCAACGACATCATGCCAGAGGGTCTACCATACTTGCAAGAACCAAACAATGCCAACTTGACAGAAGGCGTTCCAGCTAAATACTTCTTGCCACTTGGTGGAGATATCAAGGAAGCTATCAGAAATCTTGAACTTAACCCTCCATTCAAGAAGAAAAATCTTGGAAATATCATCGCTGAAATCTTCAAACGTTTCCGTACGACAGAAACTTCTGCCCTACTTGACCGTATGAAGAACCTCGGTTATCACCACTCAACTCTTGCAGGATTGACAGTGGGTATTGCCGATATCCCAGTCGTTGATGACAAGGCTGAAATCATTGAAGAATCACACAAACGTGTAGAACAAATCACAAAACAATTCCGTCGTGGTATGATCACAGATGACGAGCGCTACAATGCTGTTACAGCTGAATGGCGTGCAGCCCGTGAAAAATTGGAGAAACGTTTGGTTGCCAACCAAGATCCTAAGAACCCAATCGTTATGATGATGGACTCTGGAGCCCGTGGTAACATCTCAAACTTCTCACAGCTTGCCGGTATGCGTGGTCTGATGGCCGCTCCGAACGGACGTATCATGGAATTGCCAATCCTTTCAAACTTCCGCGAAGGTTTGTCAGTACTCGAAATGTTCTTCTCAACTCACGGTGCCCGTAAAGGTATGACCGATACGGCCCTTAAGACAGCCGACTCAGGTTACTTGACTCGTCGTTTGGTTGACGTTGCCCAAGACGTTATCATCCGTGAGGACGACTGTGGAACAGACCGTGGTCTCTTGATCCGTTCTATCGCAGAAGGAAAAGAGATGATCGAGTCTCTCGAAGAACGCCTCAACGGTCGTTACACTAAGAAAACTGTTAAACATCCAGAAACTGGTGCAGTGATTATCGGTCCAAATGAGTTGATTACAGAAGACAAGGCGCGTGAAATTGTTAATGCTGGTGTGGAAGAAGTGACTATCCGCTCTGTATTTACATGTAACACTCGTCATGGTGTCTGCCGTCACTGTTATGGTATCAACTTGGCGACTGGTGATGCGGTTGAAGTTGGTGAAGCAGTTGGTACAATCGCTGCCCAATCTATCGGGGAACCTGGTACACAGCTTACAATGCGTACCTTCCACACGGGTGGGGTTGCCTCAAATACCGATATCACTCAGGGTCTTCCTCGTGTCCAAGAAATCTTTGAAGCCCGCAATCCTAAAGGGGAAGCGGTTATCACAGAGGTTAAAGGACAAGTTACTGCTATCGAAGAAGATGCATCAACTCGTACTAAGAAAGTCTTTGTTAAGGGTGAAACTGGCGAAGGTGAATACGTGGTTCCATTTACAGCCCGTATGCGTGTCGAAGTTGGAGACCAAGTCTCTCGTGGTGCAGCATTGACAGAAGGTTCTATCCAACCAAAACGTCTCCTTGCTGTTCGTGATGTCTTGTCAGTTGAAACTTACCTTCTCGGTGAAGTACAAAAAGTTTACCGTAGCCAAGGGGTAGAAATCGGTGACAAACACATCGAGGTAATGGTTCGTCAAATGATCCGTAAAGTTCGTGTCATGGATCCAGGTGACACAGATCTTCTCATGGGTACCCTCATGGATATCAATGACTTTACAGATGCTAACAAAGATGTCCTTATCGCAGGTGGCGTTCCAGCGACAGGTCGCCCAGTCCTTATGGGAATTACCAAAGCCTCACTTGAAACCAACAGTTTCTTGTCAGCGGCTTCCTTCCAGGAAACAACTCGTGTCCTTACTGACGCGGCTATCCGTGGTAAGAAAGACCATCTCCTTGGACTTAAAGAAAATGTTATCATCGGTAAGATCATCCCAGCTGGTACTGGTATGGCTCGCTACCGTAACCTTGAACCACATGCTATCAACGAAGAAGAATATCTTAATCCTCCAGTAGAGGAAGAAGGAAATGAAGAAACAACAGAAGTAGTTGTGGATACTGCCGTTGAAACTGTGGAAGAAACAGTAGAATAAAAGAGAATGAGAGAGCCTTTGGGTTCTCTTTCTCTTTTCTGAAAACTTTCTCCATTTTTCCATGAAATGTGGTAAAATAAAAGAAAGAAGCTGACAAAGGAGACGGGTATGGAACAAACATTTTTTATCATTAAACCAGACGGTGTAAAAAGAGGATTAGTGGGTGAGGTGTTGAAACGCATCGAACAACGTGGATTTACAATCGAAAAATTGGAGTTGCGTACAAAGGTTTCAGAAGAGTTAATTGACCAGCACTATCAGGACTTGGTTGGCCAAAGTTTTTACCCACCGATTCGTGAATTTATGACTTCAGGACCGGTTCTTGTGGGCATCATTTCTGGTCCCAAAGTAATCGAAACTTGGCGGACCATGATGGGGGCAACTCGTCCAGAAGAAGCTTTACCAGGAACTATTCGTGGTGATTTTGCAAAAGCTGCTAGTGAAAATCAACCTATCCAAAATGTTGTACATGGTTCAGATTCAGAAGAGTCAGCTAAGCGAGAAATTGCTCTCTGGTTTGAAGAGAAATAATAAAAGTTTGATGTAAGGGATACTTGCATCAAACTTTTTTGCATTTTAGAGTAGAAAACTGACAGTTGAGAAATATTCTAGCAATGATGAGAATCTCTAGCTTATAATAAGAGCAAGTAGGGAGGAAGAATGATGGAAAAAATGAAAAAGCAAATTCGTGTTTTGTTATTGATGACAGTTTTTGGTATTGGTAGCTGTTCTTGTTTAAGTTTATCGACTTGGGCCTTGATGTTAAATCAAAACTGTTTCTATTATTTAGTTGGCATGTTGCTCCTTGCCAGTATTGGGGCAGGGATAAACTACTATAGTGGACAGCGAAATCAATCTTATTCAGTTTTTAAGGAAGATAAGCAACAATTCTTGTATAGCCTCTTGCTCTTAGTAAACATTTTGGGTTTAGCTTTAATTGTCATAGAACATATCCTTGCAGGAAATACATCCGTAGAAGGGTTTGTGGAAGCCTTTCTACCGAGTTTCTTTTTCTTATTTGGTATTGATTTGTTAGTTTTTCTACCCATTCAGAAGTATGTAAATGGATTGAAAAAGATTTTAGGAAAGAAGGAAATCTGTTTTATTAGTGGACTAGCTATTCTAATCTTTCTCAGAAATCCTTGGATGCTATTATCCATGACCTTTTATATTGCCTTGGGAATGCTATTTCTAGGACTGTTGGTGCCAAAAGTCATTCGATGGGAAGTTTCATTTTACAGTCATTTGATGAGAGATATCTTGTTAGTTGTCTTCTTGCTGTTTCTATTTTAAGAACAAAAACAGAGATAGTTCTAGTTTTACAATTTATAATATGGAATTCATAGATAATGTCTCGACAAAGAGCAACTTTTTGGTATAATAGAAACATGTACACTAAAAACGAAGAAGAGTTACAGTCCTTAGGTGAACGTTTGGGCTATTTATTAGAGAAGAATGATGTCTTAATTCTAACTGGAGAACTTGGAGCAGGCAAAACAACTTTTACAAAAGGACTTGCTAAAGGATTACAGATTTCCCAGATGATTAAGAGTCCAACCTATACTATTGTGAGAGAATATGAAGGTCGTCTTTCTCTTTATCATTTAGATGTTTATCGTATCGAGGGTGACGCTGATTCTATTGATTTGGATGAGTTTCTCTTTGGTGGTGGGGTGACCGTCATCGAGTGGGGGAATCTTTTAGGTGATGCCTTACCAGAT
Source organism: uncultured Streptococcus sp. (assembly GCA_963518035.1). Lineage (GTDB taxonomy): Bacteria > Bacillota > Bacilli > Lactobacillales > Streptococcaceae > Streptococcus. Next base: position 22,049 of record CAUQIK010000005.1, read on the forward strand.
ACCTATTTAGAATTGGAAATTCTAAAAGAAGAAGAGGGGCGCAGACTGAATTTCCAAGCAAAGGGTTTGCGTGCAGAAAAACTCTTAAAGGAGCTTCAACATGGAGTATGAGTTGCTCATTAGGGAAGCAGAAGTTGAAGATGCGGCTGAATTAGTGACCTTTTTAAATCGTGTCAGTCTAGAAACAGATTTTACCAGTCTGGACAGGGATGGCATTTTGATGACAGATACTGAGATGGGGTTGTTTTTGGATAAACAGGCTCACTCGGAAAATCAAATCACTTTACTGGCCTTGCTGAATGATGAAATTGCTGGTCTTGTAAATATCATAGCTGATCAACGCAAGAGAGTTCGTCATATCGGTGATCTCTTCATTGTGATTGGTAAGAAGTATTGGAATAATGGACTGGGGAGTTTGTTACTTGAAGAAGTCGTAGAATGGGCACAGGCTAGTGGCATTCTTCGTCGACTTCAACTCACTGTCCAAACTCGGAATCAGGCTGCAGTTCATTTATATCAAAAGTATGGCTTTGTAATTGAAGGTCGCCAAGAGCGCGGTGCGTACATAGAAGAAGGGAAATTTATAGATGTTTACCTGATGGGTAGACTGATAGATTGATAGAAATATGGTTAAAAAAATTATTGGAATGGTGCTAGCTTTTCTAGCTGTGACAGTTTTAGGTGTGGGTGTTTTTGCTTATACTATTTATCAGCAAGGTACAGAAACCTTATCAAAAACCTATAAAAAGATTGGGGAAGAAACCAATGTTATTGAGGCTACTGAACCCTTAACGATCCTTTTAATGGGGGTTGATACTGGAAACGAGGAACGAACGGACCCTTGGGAGGGAAATAGTGATTCCATGATTCTTTTGACAGTTAATCCGCACACGAAAAAGACCATGATGTTGAGTTTGGAACGTGATATCCTGACTAAAATTCAGCATAAAGATGGTAGTATTGAAGAAGCGAAGTTAAACGCTGCCTATGCCGGTGGTGGTGCAGAGTTGGCTATTTCAACCATTCAAAAGATGATGAACATCCATATTGACCGCTATATTATGGTCAATATGCACGGATTGCAACAATTAGTTGATGCAGTGGGTGGTATAACCGTCAACAACACTCTAGGTTTCCCGATTTCTATCAGTGACCAAGAGGAATTTAATACCATTTCTATTGGTGTTGGGCAACAAACTCTAAATGGAGATGAAGCTCTTGTTTATTCTCGCATGCGCTACCAGGACCCAGAAGGGGACTACGGACGTCAGAAACGTCAGCGTGAAGTCATTCAAAAGGTTGTTGAAAAAGTTCTTAGTTTGAATAGTGTTAGTCACTATCAATCTATCCTAAAAGCCTTAAGTACCAATATGCAGACTAATATTGATCTATCTGCGAAAAGTATTCCAAGCTTGTTAGGTTACCAGGACTCGTTTAAAACGATTGAAACTCAACAATTACGAGGAGAAGACGCCGAATTGCAAGGGACATCTTATCAAATCGTAACTGCTAACCATTTGTTAGAGGTCCAGAATCTTTTGAGAACCTCACTTGATAAACCAAAGGTGACAGAGTTAGAGACAAATGCAGTTTTATATGAAGATATTTTTGTAAACCAAAATGGTATCGGTTTGGGAACAGGTGCGATTAATAATACAACAAATCAAGAAGATGTAGAATAATCTATTTTATAGTTAAAATCGTGGGAAATTTCCTGCGATTTTTTCAAAAAAATACGAATAGATAGGTAGGAGGAAACATGAAAGCAGAAATCATTGCTGTTGGAACAGAGATTTTGACAGGACAGATTGTTAATACCAATGCTCAGTTTTTGTCGGAAAAACTAGCAGAAATTGGAGTAGACGTATATTTTCAGACGGCTGTAGGAGACAATGAAGCTCGTCTCTTGTCTTTGCTTGAAATTGCCAGTCAACGTAGTAGTCTGGTGATTTTAACAGGTGGTTTGGGACCAACTGAGGACGATTTGACCAAACAAACTCTGGCTAAATTTTTAGGGAAAGAATTAGTCTTTGATCCTCAGGCGCAGGAGAAGTTGGATGTCTTTTTTGCCCAGAGACCAGACTATGCCCGAACACCGAATAACGAAAGACAAGCTCAACTTGTAGAAGGAGCGACTCCACTACCAAACGAAACAGGACTGGCTGTGGGGGGAATATTGGAAGTCGATGGAGTGACCTATGTCGTCCTTCCCGGTCCACCAAGTGAATTAAAACCCATGGTTTTAAACCAACTTCTACCTAAGTTGATGACAGGGAGTAAGCTATATTCCCGAGTTCTTCGTTTCTTTGGGATTGGCGAAAGTCAGCTGGTGACGATTTTGGCTGATTTAATTGATAATCAGACCGATCCGACCTTAGCACCTTATGCCAAGACAGGAGAGGTAACCTTGCGTCTGTCAACAAAGGCTAGCAGTCAAGAAGAGGCGAATCAAGCGCTGCATATCTTAGAAAACCAAATCTTGAATCGCCAAACTTTTGAAGGCCTTTCTTTACGAGAACTTTGTTATGGTTATGGGGAAGAGTCCAGCTTGGCCAGCATTGTGGTAGAAAAGCTGAAAAAGCAAGGGAAAACCATCACTGCAGCCGAGAGTTTGACGGCAGGGCTTTTCCAAGCCAATGTAGCGGAATTTTCAGGAGCTTCAAGTATATTTAAGGGTGGTTTTGTGACCTATAGCTTGGAGGAAAAATCAAAAATGTTGGATATTCCTGTCAAGTATTTGGAAGAACATGGTGTGGTGTCTGAATTTACAGCTCAGAAGATGGCTGAGCAGGCACGAAGCAAGACCCAGTCGGATTTTGGCATTAGTTTGACTGGAGTAGCAGGACCAGATAGCCTAGAAGGACATCCAGCTGGGACAGTCTTCATAGGCTTGGCTCAAGAGCAAGGAACTGAGGTCATCAAAGTCAATATTGGAGGCAGAAGTCGAGCAGATGTACGTCACATTGCGGTTATGCATGCCTTTAACCTAGTTCGCAAGGCTTTATTAAGTGACTAACTTTTGATATAATAGTAGATAGGTCTGAGGACCATTAGAATGTAGGAGAATAGAATGGCGAAAAAACCAAAAAAATTAGATGAAATTTCAAAAAAATTCGGGGCAGAACGTGAAAAAGCCTTGAATGATGCTCTTAAATTGATTGAGAAAGACTTTGGTAAGGGATCAATCATGCGTTTGGGTGAACGTGCAGAGCAAAAGGTACAAGTGATGAGCTCAGGCTCCTTGGCTCTTGACATTGCCCTTGGTTCAGGTGGTTATCCTAAGGGACGTATCATTGAAATCTATGGGCCAGAGTCATCTGGTAAGACAACGGTTGCCCTTCATGCAGTTGCACAAGCGCAAAAAGAAGGTGGTATTGCAGCCTTTATCGATGCGGAACATGCCCTAGATCCAGCTTATGCTGCGGCCCTTGGTGTCAACATTGACGAATTGCTCTTGTCGCAACCAGACTCAGGAGAACAAGGTCTTGAGATTGCAGGAAAATTGATTGATTCAGGTGCTGTGGATCTTGTCGTGGTCGACTCAGTTGCAGCCCTTGTACCTCGTGCGGAAATTGATGGAGATATCGGAGATAGCCACGTTGGTTTGCAGGCTCGTATGATGAGCCAGGCTATGCGTAAACTTGGTGCTTCTATCAATAAAACCAAAACAATTGCCATCTTTATCAACCAATTGCGTGAAAAAGTTGGGGTGATGTTTGGAAATCCAGAAACAACTCCTGGTGGACGTGCTCTGAAATTCTACGCATCAGTCCGTTTGGATGTTCGTGGAAGTACGCAAATCAAGGGAACTGGTGACCAAAAAGATACCAATGTCGGTAAAGAAACTAAAATCAAGGTCGTGAAAAACAAGGTAGCTCCACCATTTAAGGAAGCCTTCGTTGAAATCATGTACGGAGAAGGGATTTCTAAGACTGGTGAACTCTTGAAAATCGCAAGCGATTTGGATATCATCAAAAAAGCAGGAGCTTGGTACTCTTACAAGGATGAGAAAATCGGGCAAGGTTCTGAAAATGCTAAGAAATACTTGGCAGATAACCCAGAAGTCTTTGATGAGATTGATCATCAAGTCCGTGTTCAATTTGGTTTGATTGATGGAGAAGAAGCTTCTGTAGAAGGTGTTGAAACTAAAAAAGATGAAGCAGTTCAAGCAGACTCTGTGAATGAAGAAGTAACTCTTGACCTAGGCGATGAGCTTGAAATCGAAATTGAAGAATAAGCTGTCAAAGTAGTGGAGAAATCCACTGCTTTTTCGATTCTTTGTTCAAGTTTTCAGATTGCCTATAGTTTGCTGTTTCTTGTCGCTCCTCTAGAAAGCTGATATAATAGCCTTATGAATAAAAAACGAACAGTGGACCTGATACATGGTCCGATTCTTCCCTCGCTTTTGAGTTTTGCCTTCCCAATCTTGCTGTCTAATATTTTTCAACAGCTCTATAATACTGCTGATGTCTTAATTGTTGGGCGATTTCTGGGTCAAGATTCCTTGGCTGCAGTAGGGGCGACGACAGCGATTTTTGACCTGATTGTAGGTTTTACTCTTGGTGTTGGCAATGGCATGGGGATTGTCATTGCCCGTTATTACGGGGCTCGTAATTTCACTAAAATCAAGGAAGCAGTAGCAGCCACCTGGATTTTAGGTGCACTTTTGAGTATTGTAGTTATGTTGCTGGGCTTTCTTGGTTTGTATCCTCTCTTGCAATACTTAGATACTCCCGCAGAAATCCTTCCTCAATCTTATCAATATATTTCTATGATTGTGACCTGTGTAGGCGTCAGCTTTGCTTATAATCTCTTTGCAGGTTTGTTGCGGTCCATTGGTGACAGTCTGGCAGCTCTGGGATTTCTGATTTTCTCTGCTCTGGTTAATGTGGTTCTGGATCTCTATTTTATTACGCAATTGCATCTTGGAGTTCAATCCGCGGGACTTGCTACCATCATTTCGCAAGGCTTATCAGCGGTTCTCTGCTTTTATTATATCCGCAAGAGCGTGCCTGAGCTACTCCCTCAGCGCAAGCATTTCAAATGGGACAAAAGCTTGTACGCTGATCTTTTGGAGCAAGGTTTGGCTATGGGCTTGATGAGTTCAATTGTATCTATCGGCAGTGTGATTTTACAGTCTTCTGTTAATACCTTTGGTGCAGTGATTATTAGTGCTCAAACAGCGGCGCGACGTATTATGGCTTTCGCCCTTCTTCCCATGACCGCTATTTCCGCTTCGATGACGACCTTTGCTTCTCAGAATTTAGGAGCTAAGCGACCAGACCGCATTGTTCAAGGTATTCGAATCGGCAGTCGTTTAAGTATGTCCTGGGCAATTTTTGTTTGTGTCTTCCTCTTTTTTGCCAGTCCAGCCTTGGTTTCCTTCTTGGCTAGTTCGACGGATAGCTATTTGGTAGAAAATGGCAGTCTCTATCTACAAATCAGCTCAGCTTTTTATCCTATTTTGAGTCTCTTATTGATTTATCGCAATTGTTTGCAGGGTTTGGGGCAAAAAATCCTTCCTCTGGTTTCTAGCTTTATCGAACTAATCGGGAAAATCGCTTTTGTGGTTTTGATTATCCCTTGGGCAGGATATAAGGGAGTTATCCTTTGCGAACCCTTAATCTGGGTTGCCATGACCATTCAACTGTATTTCTCACTGTTTCGTCACCCCTTGATAAAAGAAGGCAAGGAAATTTTAGCAACTAAAGTGCTATCCTAGTTGTATTTACTGAATAAAATCCATTTCCTCTAGTGAAAATCGAAAAAACTTGTGTTATAATAAGAAAGATTAAAATGTGAAAAAAGGAGATTCCTAATGGGACGTAAATGGGCCAATATCGTAGCCAAGAAAACGGCTAAAGATGGAGCTAACTCTAAAGTATATGCAAAATTTGGTGTAGAAATCTATGTAGCAGCTAAAAAAGGTGATCCAGATCCAGAATCAAACTCAGCTTTGAAATTCGTTATCGACCGTGCTAAACAAGCCCAAGTGCCAAAACACGTTATCGATAAAGCGATTGATAAAGCAAAAGGAAACACAGACGAAACCTTTACAGAAGGACGTTACGAAGGTTTTGGACCAAATGGTTCTATGTTGATTGTGGATACCTTGACTTCAAACGTTAACCGTACCGCAGCCAATGTCCGTGCAGCTTTTGGTAAAAACGGCGGAAACATGGGTGCTTCAGGTTCGGTTTCATACCTCTTTGACAACAAGGGAGTTATCGTATTTGCAGGTAAAGATGCCGATGCAGTCTTTGAGCAATTGCTAGAAGCAGATGTGGATGTGGATGATGTAGAAGCAGAAGAAGGGACAATCACAGTTTACACAGCTCCAACTGACCTTCATAAGGCTATCGTTGCCCTTCGTGAGTCAGGTATCGAAGAATTCCAAGTTACTGAATTGGAAATGATTCCTCAGTCAGAAGTTGAGTTGTCAGGAGAAGATTTAGAAACATTCGAAAAACTATACAGCGTTCTTGAAGACGACGAAGACGTACAAAAAATCTACACAAACGTAGACGGATTCTAATTGAAAAACGAACAGTTTTACTAGCTGTTCGTTTTTTTGATATTTGAACTTAGAATCTGGTTTCAGAATCGTTTTGTTGATTGTTTTTTTCTAGACCTAGACCGACTGATGTTTTTGGACGAGCAAGAGCTCTCCATCGTCATCTTTTGCAAAAGTTAAGGTAATAGTCTTGATCTTGTCTCCAATGGAGATATAGGTGATTTTTTTCGTATCGTAATCCCCAAGAGTGAAGTCAAACTCGGAATCTGGCTTTCCGTGTTTGTTGATAATATCCTCGTAGTTGGTACCACCTTTTCCTTTGTTGTCAAGGTCACCTTCGATTAAGGCGTCGAACTGTTCTTGGGTCCAGGTGAAGGTATCGTCTGTCGAGCCGCTTTTTTCTTCGCGTTCCATTGAGGCACTCGTATCCATGTAGGAACGGTTAAACTCCCTGGCATACTCTTTGTAGACATCAGCGTATAGTACCTGAGTCGTAAAGAAAAGTACAACAGAGGCAACTGCCAGGGATGTTCCGATAATAGCCATTGTTTTCCGTTTTTTGAGGTTGACGATAAGACCGATAATCCCCAAGATAAATGCGACGATGGCGATGAACAACGATGGATAGTTAATAAACGGGATCCAGGATCCTAAAAGTGCGATGGCTCCAAAAATGGTTGCTAAAATTCCTAAAACTCTTAGTTCTTCTGGTTTCATTTGAAAGTTTTCTCCCTTTATTAAGTGAATGGATTTCTATCCACAGTAGTGAGTGCTTATTATATAAAAAATCTTACCTAATGTCAATTTAAACTAAAATAGTTCTCTAGGAAACTTTTTTCTTGACATCTCTTTTCAAAGTGTTAAAATAGTTCTCATAGAAACTTATTTAGTTCCTAGGGGAACTAAATGCGATAGTTAGAAAGGAGTTAGTATGGATAAACCGATGTTAGTTTTTAAGCGTTTTGGTCACCAGATTCATTTGATGGTGCAAAAGGAAGCAAAACGTTGTGGTATTGAATTTATGGGTGGGCCCCAAGGTCAGGTTGTACGTTTTTTGGATAGCCGTGAGGAAAACCAAGACTTGGTCTTGATTAAAGATATCGAGAAGGAACTCAATATTACCAAGTCTGTTGCCAGTAATCTAGTCAAGCGTATGGTGCAAAATGGTTTGGTGGAATTGGAGACGAGTCCTGTCGATAAGCGGGCTAAGTTTGTTCGTCTGACGGACAAATCGCGTTCTCAAATGAAGCAGGTTAAGGCCTTCTTTGAACGCATAGACAGGCAGTTGTTGGCAGGCGTAGATGAAGATGAATTACTGATTTTTAAGAAAGTCCTCAGTCAACTACAGGAAAATATCAAGGGAATAGGAGGAGATGATGAAGAAATTAGCAAAACGAATTAGTGGAAAAGAATGGGGGATTGTTTTCCTAGCCATTCTCTTTACCTGCTTTCAAGTTTATCTAGAGTTGGAAGTGCCAACCTATATCTCGAAAATTACGGATTTACTAGGAACTCAGGGTAGCAACTTAGATGAGTTATGGCAGCCAGCAAGCATGATGGTGGGAATGTCCTTTCTGGCCTTCTTGTCCGCAGTTGCAGTTGGATTTTTTGCGTCTAGAGTGGCTGCTTCTTATACTAGTAGGCTAAGAAGTGATATTTTTAATCGAGTTTTAGACTACTCGCAGACAGAGATTAAGAAATTCTCTATCCCTAGTCTCTTAACTCGTACGACCAATGATATTACCCAAGTTCAGATGTTGATTACCATGGGCTTGCAAGTGGTTACGCGTGGTCCGATTATGGCTATCTGGGCCATCGGGAAGATTTTAGGCCATTCAGAATACTGGCTCTGGGCCATTCTCGTGGCAGTGATTGTCAACGTTTTGATGACGATCGTTTTGGTGACGCTAGCCTTTCCAAAACAGTCCTTGATTCAGGGGCTGACAGATAAACTGAACAGTATCACTCGTGAAAGTTTAACAGGTATTCGCGTCGTTCGTGCCTACAATGCAGAGGATTACCAAAATGAAAAATTTGCAGCAGCAAATGATGAATTGACACGCTTGAATTTGTTTGTCAACCGTCTCATGGCCATTTTGAATCCCATCATGATGGGGATTTCAAGTGGTTTGAGTGTTGCGATTTACTGGATTGGGGCCTATGTAATCAACGATGCTGCTCCGACGGAGCGTCTGCCTCTCTTCAGTGACATGGTTGTTTTCATGTCTTATGCTATGCAGGTTGTCATGGGCTTCCTTCTCACGGGGGCGCTCTTCATCGTTCTTCCTCGAACCATGGTTTCTGCCAAGCGGATCAATCAAGTTTTAGATTTGCATTCGCCTATCCAAAATCCTGCTCAAGTGAAGCGTGCTGATGAAAACATCAAAGGTCAGGTCGAGTTTAAGGATGTGACCTTCCGCTATGCGGCAAATTCGGAGGCGGTTGTTGAACATGTTAGCTTTAGAGCAGAAGCTGGTCAAACAGTGGCTTTTATAGGGTCAACAGGTTCTGGTAAATCAACTCTGGTCAATCTGATTCCACGTTTCTACGATGTTTCAGATGGAGAAATCCTAGTGGACGGTGTCAATGTTCAAGACTATGACTTGGAAGAGTTGCGAAATAAGGTCGGCTATATTCCACAAAAAGCTGTTCTATTTTCAGGTGATATTAAGGGCAATCTAGACTTTGGACACAGTCAAGAAACACCGCTTAGTGAACAAGCTATGTGGCAAGCATTAGAATTGGCCCAGTCTAAGAACTTTATCGAAGACAAGGAAGCGGGCTTAGCATCAGAAGTGGCCCAAGGAGGAACCAACTTCTCAGGTGGTCAAAGACAGCGTCTAGCAATTGCGCGTGCCTTGGCTCGGAAGCCAGAAATCCTCATCTTTGATGACTCCTTCTCAGCCTTGGACTACAAGACAGATCGAGTTCTACGCCAAGAGTTATCAGAGAAAACCAAATCTATGACCAAACTTATCGTCGCACAACGTATTTCAACGATTATGGATGCTGATTTGATTTTGGTCTTGGATCAAGGAAAAGTCGTGGGACAAGGAGCCCATAAGGAACTTCTAGCTAATAACGAAGTTTACCAAGAAATTGCCTATTCACAACTATCGAAGGAGGAATTGGAACATGGAAAATAAGAAAATGTCTCTCTGGAAACAGAGTAAACCCTATCTTGCAGGCCTCCAGTTTGCCCTTCTGATAGCCTTTCTAGCAACAATCGTATCCAATATCATTACTGTATATGGCCCAACCCGCATCAAGGAAATGACTAATATCATTGCTAGTGGCTTGGAAACAAGTGTGGATGTCGCGGCGGTTGCAGCTATTGGTGGTTTTTTAGCCGTCATCTATGTAATTGGGCTTCTATCAAATTATTTGCAGGCCTTCCTGTTTACAACAGCCATTCAACGTTTTTCAGAGCGTTTGAGAAGAGCCATTGCAGAGAAAATCAATAGCCTACCATTGGGATATTTTGATGGACATTCTCAAGGAGATACCTTGTCTCGTGTAACCAATGACGTTGACACTGCAGCTCAGTCCCTTAATCAAAGTCTGGGAACAGTTCTTTCATCTAGTTTATTGGTCTTAGCAGTCTTGGTAACCATGTTTGGGATGAACTGGATTTTAGCCTTGGTGACGGTTGTGTCAACTCTTATCGGTTTTGCTTTCGTGTCTGTCTTTATGGGCAAATCCCAGGGCTTCTTTAAGAGTCAGCAACAAGATTTGGCAGCTGTCAATGGCTACGTGGAGGAAATGTACTCTGGCCATAATGTGGTGACTAGTTACAATGCTATCGAGAGTACGAAAGAAGAGTTTGCGAAATTAAACCATCGTCTGTATGATAGCATCTGGAAATCTCAATTTATTTCAGGGATTATGATGCCGATTATGATGTTTATTGGGAACTTTAGCTATGCCTTGGTGATTATCGTTGGTGCAGCCTTGGCCTTAAATGGGCACATCAGTATCGGGATTATCGTTGCCTTTATGGCCTACGTTCGTATCTTTTCTCAGCCTCTTTCACAAATTGCCCAAGGGATTACTAGTCTTCAGCAGGCTAGTGCAGCCATGGAACGTGTCTTCGAATTCCTAGCTGAAGAGGAAATGGAAGACGAATCCCATAAAGAAAGACAATTGAGCGATATGAAAGGTCAAGTAGTCTTTGATCGAGTCTCCTTTGGTTATACACCAGAGCGAACCATTATCCATGACTTTTCTGCGACTGCTCATGCAGGTCAAAAGGTTGCCATTGTCGGACCGACTGGGGCTGGTAAGACAACTATTGTCAATCTTTTGATGAAGTTCTATGAGATTGATAAGGGAAGTATCCGTATCGATGGTGTGGATACCAAGGAGATGAAGCGTTCGGAAGTACACGATGCCTTTTCAATGGTCTTGCAGGACACCTGGCTCTTTGAAGGTACTATCCGAGACAATCTCATCTATAACCAAAAGGGGATTAGTGATGAACGCGTGATTGAAGCCAGCAAGGCTGTAGGGATTCACCACTTTATCATGACCCTGCCAGATGGTTATGATACCGTCTTGGATGATACAGTGACCTTGTCTGTCGGACAAAAACAACTCTTGACTATCGCTCGTGCTTTGCTGAAAGATGCGCCACTCCTAATCCTAGATGAAGCGACTTCTTCTGTTGATACCCGTACAGAGGAATTGATTCAGAAAGCTATGGATCGTTTGATGGAGGGCAGAACTTCCTTTGTCATCGCCCACCGCTTGTCTACTATCCGAAATGCTGATCTTATCCTCGTCATGAAAGATGGCAATATCATCGAGCAAGGCAATCATGATGAGCTAATGGCGCAAGCTGGTTTCTACGCTGACCTCTACAACAGTCAATTTACAGAAGACGAAGCAGAAGAATAAATCGAAAGAAGGCTTGACGGCCTTCTTTTTCTGCACTATACTAGAAGACAAGTGCTTCCCTATAAGTAAAATTTGAGTAAGTGATGAGAAAATATATGAAAAATTATCAAGAATGGTATGACCACATTGCTGGTAACATTGAAAATAGGCCCTTTCTTCTGAGCTTGTTAAGAACTTTCAATCGGTTCATGACGGTGGTTATGCCTATGATTTATCTAACCTTGTTAGCAACTACCTATCTCCAACAAGGACTTGGGAAACAGGTCGGAATCTATTTGTTTATTCCAGCGTCAGGTTTTGTGATTTTGTCCTTTCTCCGTAAGAAAATCAATGCCCCTAGGCCTTATGAGGAATGGGATATTAAACCCTTGCTTGACAGAGATAGTCCTGGTCAGTCAATGCCCAGTCGTCATGTCTTTTCAGCAACCATTATCTCCATGGCTTGCTTACATGCTAGTTTATCTGTAGGGGTTATCTTATTGGTCTTGTCAGCCCTCCTCGGTCTAGTGAGAGTCTCAGGTGGCGTGCATTATCTCAAGGATGTAGTAGTTGGTTATATTTGTGGCCTTGCGTGGGGTGTGCTTTTCTTTCTATTTTGAATTGTAAGTTAAGGTGGTCCTACAACCACTTACGGGTCTAAAGTAACCACTTGCTTTTTTGCTCTTGTTTTCTTATTTTGGCTTTGATATAGTAGAGTCAGAAAGGAGATGGAATGAAGTTACGAATCGAAATTGACAGCAATTTAGAGGAAACTGAAATTGTCATCAAGGCAGCGGCTTTGACAGATGAGATTGCGGATTTACAGCGCCTCTTGCACGAATCCAAGTCTCCTAGGTTGATTTTTTACAAGGGGACGGGTGAATATTATCTGGACTTATCGGAAATTCTCTTCTTTGAGACAGAAGGTAGCAAGATTTACGCCCACACCCAGAAAGAAGCCTACGAGGTTCGGCTTAAACTCTATGAGTTAGAGGCTATTCTTCCTCGCTATTTTAGTCGGGTATCCAAGTCGACTATTGCAAATATTCGTCAGGTTTACTCGGTGGACAAGTCCTTTTCAGGAACGGGCACCATTTCCTTTTATCAGACCCACAAGGAGGTTCATGTCTCACGACATTACCAATCCCTCCTAAAAGAAAATCTAAGAAACATGAGGTAAGAACATGAAAAAGAAAGCATTTGGTATTGTGTTGCTAGTATTGGCAGCTTTAATATTATTACAAGGAAATTTTGGAATCCCTTCATTCGGTGGGCAAATTTGGCCCTTGCTTGGTATTGCATTTTTTGCCTATCAATCAGTTGGAGCTTTGTTGCGTCGCCACTTAACTTCAGCCTCTTTTACAGCCCTAGTGGCCCTAATGATTGCTAATCATTTTTATGACATTTTACCGATTCCCAATCAGTCATTGTTCTGGGCAAGTATTTTAATCGTAATGGGTGTCAGCGCACTCACTCATTCTAACAGAACTTGGAATGGGAAAAAATGGTGGTATGATGGTAAAAAGACCATTCTTACAGATAAGGAAGTTGCTTTTGGGACTGGGACTTTCTACAAGCAAAATCAAGAATTGGTAGACGACCAAGTAGAAGTTGGTTTTGGAAATGCCAAGATATATTATGACAATGCAGAGATTTTAGGAGATAGCGCAACTCTGAAAGTGGAAGTCGGTTTTGGGAATGCAGTTATCTATGTTCCTAAACATTGGGGAGTTGATTTAAAGGTAGAAACTTTCTGTGGCGTAGCCAAGGCAGATACTCCTCTAGCGCCAACCAGCAAAACCTTGATTATCCGTGGAGATGTGGCCTTTGGGAAGTTGGGAATTGTCTACGTTAAATAAAAAAATCTTCCAATTCCCTTGCAAAAATGAAGAAAGTGTGATAACATAGTACGGTATGTGGTGCTAGCACATCCGCTATATTAGATCTAATAGGAGGAAAACACAATGGCTAAAGTATGTTACTTTACAGGTCGTAAGACTGTATCAGGAAACAACCGTTCACACGCGATGAACCAAACAAAACGTGCCGTAAAACCAAACCTTCAAAAAGTTACTGTTCTTATCGATGGTAAACCTAAAAAAGTTTGGGCTTCAGCTCGTGCTTTGAAATCAGGTAAAGTTGAACGCGTTTAATAATAAAAGTAAGGAGACCTTAGGGTCTTTTTTCTTTTACTGTAGATATAAAATCATTTGAAAAATAGAGTAAATATCCGCTGATACAGTATTCTGCTTTTACACTTGGGCTGAAATATGATAAAATAGAGTATCAACTAGTTGAGGTAAAAAGGATGACTGTAAAAATTAATACAAAAGATGGTCAAATCGAACTAACAGATGAAGTGATTGCAACCGTCGTAGGTGGAGCAGCAACTGAAATTTTTGGTGTGGTCGGTATGGCTAGTAAAAATGCCCTCAAAGATAATTTCCAAGCCCTTCTAGGTAAGGAAAATTATTCTAAAGGTGTCGTCGTAAAGGCGGCCGAAGATGGCAGTATTGCAGTTGATGTATATACCGTGTTGAGCTACGGAACAAAGATTAGCGAAGTGTCAAAAAACATTCAAGAGCGTGTTCGTTTTAGTTTGGAAAACCAACTTGGAATTACTGCTCAGACTGTAAATGTCTACATTCAAAATATCAAAGTTGTAGGAGAATAACCGTGTCAAAAATTACTACTAGCTTATTTCAAGAAATGGTGCAGGCTGCATCAACTCGCTTGAATAAGCAAGCTGAATATGTCAATTCATTAAACGTCTTTCCAGTTCCAGATGGAGATACTGGAACAAACATGGGAATGACCATTGAAAATGGAGCTAAAGAAGTTGCAGACAAGCCAGCTTCTACAGTTGGCGAGGTAGCGAGCATTCTTGCCAAAGGTCTTTTGATGGGTGCGCGTGGAAACTCAGGCGTTATTACGTCTCAGCTTTTCCGTGGATTTTCACAAGCTATCAAGGATAAAGACGAGTTAACAGGTCAAGACTTGGCCCTTGCCTTCCAATCAGGTGTAGAAGTTGCCTATAAGGCAGTGATGAAACCAGTTGAAGGAACGATTTTGACAGTTTCTCGTGGGGCTGCTATCGGTGCTAAGAAAAAAGCTGAACAGACAGATGACGCTGTTGAAGTCATGCGTGCAGCCTTAGAAGGTGCTAAAACCGCTCTAGCTAAAACGCCAGATATGCTTCCAGTCTTGAAGGAAGTTGGCGTTGTGGATTCAGGTGGTCAAGGACTGGTCTTTATCTACGAAGGTTTCCTTTCAGCCCTTACTGGCGAATATATTGCATCTGAGGACTTTGTAGCGACTCCAGCCAACATGAGTGAAATGATCAATGCTGAACATCATAAGTCTGTAGCTGGTCATGTAGCGACTGAGGACATCACATTTGGTTACTGTACTGAAATCATGGTAGCTCTTAAGCAAGGTCCAACCTATGCCAAAGATTTTGACTATGACGAATTCCGTAACTACTTGAATGAACTCGGGGATTCTCTCCTTGTTGTCAATGATGATGAAATCGTCAAAGTCCATGTCCATACAGAAGATCCAGGTCTTGTTATGCAAGAAGGTCTCAAATATGGTAGCTTGGTCAAGGTAAAAGTTGACAATATGCGTAACCAACACGAAGCACAGGTTGAGAAAGAAGCTGCTCAAGTTAGCAAACCAGCTGAAGAAAAAGAGTATGCTTTGATTGCTGTGGTGGCTGGTAAAGGTCTAGCAGATATCTTCCGTTCTCAAGGTGTGGATTATGTTATCGAAGGTGGTCAAACCATGAACCCTTCAACAGAAGACTTTATCAAGGCTGTTGAACAGGTCAACGCTCGTAACATTATCTTCCTGCCAAATAACAAAAACATCTTCATGGCAGCTCAATCTGCAGCAGAAGTTTTGGAGCAACCAGCAGTAGTGGTGGAAGCTCGCACTCTTCCTCAAGGTTTGACAAGTCTTCTTGCCTTTGATCCAAGCAAGTCAATCGAAGAAAACCAAGAGCGTATGACTGCTGCTCTTAGCGATGTTGTTAGTGGAAGCGTCACAACAGCTGTACGTGATACAACCATTGATGGCTTAGAAATCCATGAAAACGATAATCTTGGTATGGTGGATGGGAAAATTCTCGTGTCAAACCCTGACATGCACCAAACCTTGACAGAAACATTGAAACATATGTTGGATGAAGATAGTGAAATCGTAACCTTCTATGTTGGTGAAGATGGAAACGAAGAACTTGCTAATGAAATTGCTCAAGAAATCGCAGAAGAATTCGAAGACGTTGAAGTCGAGATTCACCAAGGCCAACAACCTGTTTACCCATACCTATTTAGTGTGGAATAAGATTGATGAAGGACTGAGAAATCAGTTCTTTTTTCTTTTTTAGTAAATGAAATCGGTATCTTTTTTATAAAAACAAAAATAACATTCATAAATAAACGTTAAAATAGAAAATTCAGAAAATTTCTTCTTTTCTCTTGAAAAATTTTGAAAAAATGGTATGATAGTAACAAGTTATTTTTAAGAGAAGAGAAAGGGGAACAATGGAGAAAATCAGTTTAGAATCTCCTAAGACGGGGTCGGACCTAGTTTTGGAAACACTTCGTGATTTAGGAATTGATACCATCTTTGGTTATCCTGGTGGTGCGGTCTTGCCTTTGTATGATGCGATATATAATTTTAAAGGCATTCGCCACATTCTAGGACGCCATGAGCAAGGTTGTTTGCATGAAGCTGAAGGTTATGCCAAATCAACTGGAAAGTTGGGTGTTGCTGTCGTCACTAGCGGACCGGGAGCAACAAATGCCATTACAGGGATTGCAGATGCCATGAGCGATAGCGTTCCCCTTTTGGTCTTTACAGGTCAGGTGGCGCGAGCAGGGATTGGGAAAGATGCCTTTCAGGAGGCAGACATTGTGGGAATTACCATGCCAATCACTAAGTACAATTACCAAGTTCGTGAGACAGCTGATATCCCTCGTATCATTACGGAAGCTGTCCATATCGCAACTACAGGTCGCCCAGGGCCAGTTGTAATTGACCTACCTAAAGACGTATCTGCATTAGAAACAGACTTCATTTATTCACCAGAAGTGAACCTACCAAGCTATCAACCGACTCTTGAGCCAAATGATATGCAAATCAAGAAAATCTTGAAGCAATTATCCAAGGCTAAAAAGCCAGTCTTGTTAGCTGGTGGTGGAATTAGTTATGCTGAAGCTGCTGCGGAACTAAATGAATTTGCAGAGCGATATCAAATTCCAGTGGTAACCAGTCTTTTGGGGCAAGGTACGATTGCAACGAGTCATCCACTCTTCCTTGGAATGGGAGGCATGCACGGGTCATTCGCAGCTAATATTGCCATGACGGAAGCGGACTTTATGATTAGTATTGGTTGTCGTTTCGATGACCGCTTGACTGGGAATCCTAAGACTTTCGCTAAGAATGCTAAGGTTGCCCACATTGATATTGACCCAGCCGAGATTGGCAAGATCATCAGTGCAGATATTCCTGTAGTTGGAGATGCTAAGAAAGCTTTGCAAATGTTGTTGGCTGAACCAACCGTTCATAACAATACTGAGAAATGGATTGAAAAAGTCACTAAAGACAAGAACCGCGTTCGTTCTTATGATAAGAAAGAACGTGTGGTTCAACCTCAGGCCGTTATTGAACGCATCGGTGAGTTGACGAATGGAGATGCCATTGTGGTAACAGACGTTGGTCAACACCAAATGTGGACAGCTCAGTATTATCCCTACCAAAATGAACGTCAGTTAGTGACTTCAGGTGGTTTAGGAACCATGGGATTTGGAATCCCAGCAGCAATCGGTGCTAAAATTGCTAACCCAGATAAGGAAGTAGTCTTGTTTGTTGGGGATGGCGGTTTCCAAATGACTAACCAGGAATTGGCTATTTTGAATATTTACAAGGTGCCAATCAAGGTGGTTATGCTGAACAACCACTCACTTGGAATGGTTCGTCAGTGGCAGGAATCCTTCTATGAAGGTAGAACATCAGAGTCAGTCTTTGATACCCTTCCAGATTTCCAATTGATGGCACAGGCTTATGGCATTAAAAACTATAAGTTTGATAATCCTGAGACCTTGGCTCGAGATCTTGAAGTCATCACTGAGGATGTTCCTATGCTAATCGAGGTAGATATTTCTCGTAAGGAACAGGTGTTACCAATGGTACCAGCTGGTAAGAGTAATCATGAGATGTTGGGGGTGAAGTTCCATGCGTAGAATGTTAACAGCAAAACTACAAAATCGTTCAGGAGTCCTCAATCGCTTTACCGGTGTCCTGTCTCGCCGTCAGGTTAATATCGAAAGCATCTCTGTTGGAGCAACAGAAGATCCGAATGTATCGCGTATCACCATTATTATTGATGTAGCTTCACATGATGAAGTGGAGCAAATCATTAAGCAACTCAATCGTCAAATTGATGTGATTCGCATTCGAGATATTACAGACAAGCCTCATTTGGAGCGCGAGGTGATTTTGGTTAAGATGTCAGCACCAGCTGAGAAGCGAGCTGAGATTCTAGCAATTATTCAACCTTTCCGTGCAACAGTGGTAGACGTAGCACCAAGCTCGATTACCATTCAGATGACAGGAAATGCTGAAAAGAGTGAAGCTCTATTGCGAGTCATTCGACCATACGGTATTCGCAATATCGCTCGTACGGGTGCAACTGGATTTACCCGCGATTAAAAATCCAACTTAAATTTGTTAAACCAGCCTAAAAGGCAATAAATAATAGAAAAGAGAGAAAAACTATGGCAGTTCAAATGGAATATGAAAAAGATGTTAAAGTAGCAGCACTTGACGGTAAAAAAATCGCCGTTATCGGTTATGGTTCACAAGGACATGCGCATGCTCAAAACTTGCGTGATTCAGGTCGTGATGTCATCATCGGTGTACGTCCAGGTAAATCTTTTGACAAAGCAAAAGAAGATGGATTTGACACTTACACAGTAGCAGAAGCAACTAAATTGGCTGATGTTATCATGATTTTGGCACCAGACGAAATCCAACAAGAATTGTACGAAGCAGAAATCGCTCCAAACTTGGAAGCTGGAAACGCAGTTGGATTTGCTCATGGTTTCAACATCCACTTTGAATTTATCAAAGTTCCTGCGGATGTAGATGTCTTTATGTGTGCTCCTAAAGGACCAGGACACTTGGTACGTCGTACTTATGAAGAAGGATTTGGTGTTCCAGCTCTTTACGCAGTATACCAAGATGCAACAGGAAATGCTAAAAACATTGCTATGGACTGGTGTAAAGGTGTTGGGGCAGCTCGTGTTGGTTTGCTTGAAACAACTTACAAAGAAGAAACTGAAGAAGATTTCTTTGGTGAACAAGCTGTACTTTGTGGTGGTTTGACTGCCCTTATCGAAGCAGGTTTTGAAGTCTTGACAGAAGCAGGCTATGCCCCAGAATTGGCTTACTTTGAAGTTCTTCACGAAATGAAATTGATCGTTGACTTGATCTATGAAGGTGGATTCAAGAAAATGCGTCAATCTATTTCAAACACTGCTGAATACGGTGACTATGTATCAGGTCCACGTGTGATTACTGAGCAAGTTAAAGAAAACATGAAAGCTGTTTTGGCAGATATCCAAAATGGTAAATTTGCAAATGACTTTGTAAATGACTATAAAGCTGGACGTCCAAAATTGACTGCTTACCGTGAACAAGCAGCTAACCTTGAAATTGAAAAAGTTGGTGCAGAATTGCGTAAAGCAATGCCATTCGTTGGTAAAAACGATGATGATGCATTCAAAATCTATAACTAATTGATAGAAATTAAGGTGAAGGCGAGTTGGGGGACTAACTCGCTTTTATAATCAATTCATCTCTCTTTTAAGAGGATGGATTGTGATAGTATGAAATAGTCTAGGAGAAAATGATGTTAAGTTCAAAAGATATCATCAAGGCTCATAAGGTCTTGAACGGTGTGGTTGTGAATACCCCGCTGGATTATGACCATTATTTATCGGAGAAGTATGGTGCTAAGATTTATTTGAAAAAAGAAAATGCCCAACGTGTTCGTTCTTTTAAAATTCGTGGTGCCTATTATGCCATTTCCCAACTCAGCAAGGAAGAGCGTGAGCGTGGGGTAGTCTGTGCCTCTGCGGGAAATCATGCGCAGGGAGTTGCCTATACTTGTAATGAGATGAAAATTCCTGCTACTATCTTTATGCCCATTACTACGCCGCAACAAAAGATTGGTCAAGTTCGCTTTTTTGGTGGGGACTTCGTAACCATTAAACTAGTTGGAGATA
This sequence comes from uncultured Streptococcus sp., assembly GCA_963518035.1. GTDB lineage: Bacteria > Bacillota > Bacilli > Lactobacillales > Streptococcaceae > Streptococcus. The sequence continues at coordinate 41,729 of CAUQIK010000005.1, forward strand.
CCTTTGATGCTTCTGCTAAGGCAGCTCAAGAATTTACAGTCTCTGAAAATCGTACCTTTATTGATCCCTTTGATGATGCTCATGTTCAAGCTGGTCAAGGGACCGTTGCTTATGAGATTTTAGAAGAAGCTCGAAAAGAATCGATTGATTTTGATGCTGTCTTAGTTCCTGTTGGAGGTGGCGGTCTCATTGCTGGGGTTTCTACCTATATCAAGGAAACAAGTCCAGAAATTGAAGTCATCGGAGTAGAGGCTAATGGGGCACGTTCCATGAAAGCTGCCTTTGAAGCTGGTGGACCTGTCAAACTCAAAGAAATTGACAAATTTGCGGATGGGATTGCTGTACAAAAGGTAGGTCAATTGACCTATGAAGCAACTCGTCAATATGTTCAAACCTTAGTAGGTGTCGATGAGGGATTGATTTCTGAAACCTTGATTGACCTTTACTCTAAGCAAGGGATTGTCGCAGAACCTGCTGGAGCGGCTAGTATCGCCTCTTTAGAGGTTTTAGCTGAATATATCAAGGGGAAGACCATTTGTTGTATCATTTCTGGAGGAAATAATGATATCAACCGTATGCCGGAAATGGAAGAGCGTGCCTTGATTTATGATGGGATCAAGCATTACTTTGTGGTTAATTTTCCACAGCGTCCGGGGGCTTTGCGTGAGTTTGTAAATGATATCTTGGGGCCAAATGATGATATCACACGTTTTGAGTATATCAAACGAGCTAGCAAGGGGACAGGCCCAGTATTGATTGGGATTGCCCTGGCAGATAAGCATGATTATGCAGGCTTGATTCGTCGAATGGAAGGTTTTGATCCATCTTATATTAACTTAAATGGTAATGAAACGCTCTATAATATGCTTGTCTGAGGACTAATAAAAAAATATCATATTATTTGCACAACTGATGTATAGGTGCTATAATGAGGGTGAAGAAAGGGGGCGATTCCTATGGACTTAGGAAATCGATTACGCTATTTCTATCACAAGTCATTATAGTACCTATTATTTTTTGATTCAGTTTATAGTAAGGGAGTAAAATTACTTGTTATATATAAGGAGTATTTTTAGAATCCGCTATTTTATATATGTCTAATCTGAAATTTGGTTAAATATAATAGGAATTAGAAAAAATAATCAATACTAATGAGAAACCTTATACTGAGTTGACTGAGAAGAGTGATAAGATATTAAGAAGATAAAAACAATGGAAAATGTTGGAAGATAGGATACTATTGTTTCCTAACTACTCATCTTTTTATAGGTTTGAAGAAATAAAAAGAAATCTTGATAAAGTAAATAAATAGTACCAGTTGAGCAAGTGAAAAGCGTTTATAAAGGCAGGAAGAATATCAAAGAAGGAGAAGAGAAATAATAGTTAGTAATAGTGTGGAGAGGAAGACTTCCGCAATTAGAAATATTGTTTTAAAGTTGGATAAATAGAATAAAGTTGAAGATAAAACCTGTCTAACCTATCCCGAACTGGTATTTGTAAATTATGAATATTTTTACAAACAAAAGAGTTAATAATACAATTATTTTAAAGGTATTTACTAATGGTTTATAGTAATCAAAAACCTATATATTATCGGCTTTAATAAGATAGTAACAGAAAAATAAATCATTAATTTTATTGAATATATGTTTTTTTATTGACAAAACACATAAAAACGTATACAATTAAATATCGTAAAGAAGAAAATAGGAGAAGGACATGGCTAAGTCAAACTTTGAAAAAGTAGAATCAGTTGTTGGCTGGGTTCGTGATAAGAAAATCACAGGCTACCGTATCTCTAAAGAAACGAATGCGCGTGAAATGTCTATCATTGCTCTAGCGCAGGGTCGTGCAAAAGTAAAAAATATTTCATTTGAAACAGCTCTAGGTTTAATTGATTTCTATGAAAAAAATCATGAAAAATTTGAAGATTAATCTTTGGATGATGGCAGATTCTTGAATAAGGTCTGCCTTTTCATTTTGATACTCAATGAAAATCAAAGAGCAAACTAGGAAGCTAGCCGTAGGCTGCTCAAAGCACTGCTTTGAGGTTGCAGATAGAGCTGACGTGCTTTGAAGAGATTTTCGAAGAGTATGAGGACAGCAAAAAGACTGCACGATTGATGCAGCCTTTTCTTTTTATTTGAGATAGCGTTGAAGGAACTCTTTTGTACGGTCTTCTTTAGGATTGGTGAAGAGGTCTTCTGGTTTGCCTTCTTCAGCAATCACCCCCTTATCCATAAAGATAACACGGTGAGAGACATCACGGGCGAATTCCATTTCGTGGGTTACGACAATCATAGTCAAGCCTTCCTGAGCCAGATCTTGCATGATTTTGAGGACTTCTCCAACCATTTCTGGATCGAGAGCTGATGTTGGTTCATCAAAGAGAATGGCGTCAGGATTCATGGAAAGGGCACGAGCGATGGCTACACGTTGTTTTTGACCACCTGATAGTTGTTTTGGTTTCGCTTGCCAGTAGCGTTCTCCCATGCCGACCTTTTCAAGGTTTTCTTTGGCAATCTTTTCAGCTTCTGTACGTTCGCGTTTAAGGACAGTTGTCTGAGCGACAATTGTGTTTTCAAGCACGTTGAGATTTTCAAAGAGGTTAAAGGATTGGAACACCATCCCCAACTTTTCACGGTATTGCGTGAGGTCATAGCCTTTTTCGAGGACGTTTTGTCCATGATAAAGGATTTGTCCATCAGTTGGTGTTTCAAGGAGGTTAATGGAGCGTAGGAAGGTTGATTTTCCGCTTCCAGAGCTTCCGATGATAGAGATTACCTCTCCCTTGTGGACAGTGAGTGAAATGTCTTTTAGCACTTCGTTTTGTCCATAGGATTTTTTGAGGTGTTTAATTTCAAGGATTGCTTGTGTCATTATTTCAAATCCTCCGTTTGCATTTGGTTAGCACCTGTAGTATAGGTATCCATGTCCATGCGGCGTTCGATGAAGCGTAGGATACGTGTTACGGTGAAGGTGAGGACAAAGTAAATCACGGCGATGATTGTAAATGTCTGGAAGTATTGATAGGTTTGCGTTGCCACGGTATTTCCTGAGAAATAAAGTTCGACCACCGAGATAACGTTCAATACAGATGTATCTTTGATATTGATGACAAATTCATTACCAGTTGCTGGTAGGATGTTACGGACAACCTGAGGTAGGACAATCTTACGCATGGTTTGGCTATGAGTCATACCGAGAGCAGTCGCGGCTTCAAATTGTCCCTTGTCAACTGCTAGGATACCACCACGAACAATTTCAGTCATGTAGGCACCGGTGTTGATCGAAACGATGAAGATAGCAGCCAGTGTACGGTCAAGGTTGATACCGAAAGCTTGGGCAGTTCCATAGTAGATAACCATCGATTGAACAATCATTGGGGTACCACGGAAAATTTCAATGTAGACATTGAGAATCCAGCCGACTAGTTTTTGTAAGCCGTAGATAGCTTTATTTTCAGAGAGGGGAGCAGTACGGAAAACACCAATGGCAAGTCCGATAATGAGACCTATGATGGTTCCGACGATAGAGATTAAAAGAGTGATACCAGCACCACGCAAGAGTTGTTGCCAGTTTTCAGAAAGAATTTTAGCGACTTGGCTAAAGAAACTACTGCTAGTCTCTTCAGTTGTTGTAGCTTCGGCAGGTTGCTCCTTGATCATACGATCCATCAAGGTAACTTGGTCATCTTTTGAAATGGTTTCAATGCTGGCATTGATTTGGCTAATACGATTGTCATCTTTACGAAGTCCAATGGCGATAGCTGTATCTTCTTCTCCAGTTTTAAAACCTGGCTCAACTTTGACCATCTTGAACTTAGAGTTAGCAGCTTCAGCAGTCAGTGCTTCTGGGCGTTCAGAAACATAGGCATCGATGACACCAGCCTCAAGAGCTTGGCGCATTTGAGCGAAGTCTCCCATAGCTGTTTCTTTTTTAGCACCTGGGATTTGTGCAATCAAATCGTAAAGGTAAACACCTTGTTGAGAAGTGATTTTCGCACCGTTAAAGTCATCCAAAGATTTAGCATTTGCGTAGGCAGAATCTTTTTTGACTAGCAAAACTGGTTCGCTAGTGTAGTAACTGCTTGAAAAGGCAATTTCTTGTTTGCGTTCGGCAGTTGGACTCATACCTGCGATAATCATGTCAATCTTACCAGAAGTAAGGGCAGGAACTAGACCTTCCCACTTTGTTTTAACAACCAAAGGTTCTTTACCTAAGTCCTTAGCGATTTTCTTGGCGATTTGAACATCGTATCCGTTAGCATACTGGTTAGTCCCATCGATTTTGACAGCCCCATTGCTATCATCATCCTGAGTCCAGTTAAAGGGAGCATATGCTGCTTCCATCCCGATGCGTAAATATTCATCGGCTTGAGCAACATTGACAAGTCCCAGAATCAGCAAGAGACTTGTGAAAATAGATAAGTATATTTTTCTCATGATTTCTCCTATTTCTAATCTATTAAAAAATAACTGTCTCCTATTTTATCGAAAAAAACTCTATTTTTCAATACAGGTAAGCCCTTACTTGAGAAAAAATGATATAATGATAGCAAAGATAAAAAGGGGGCTTAGTTGATGAAAAAAACTTTTTTCTTACTGGTGTTAGGCTTGTTTTGCCTTCTGCCACTCTCTGTTTTTGCCATTGATTTCAAGATAAACTCTTACCAAGGGGATTTGTATATTCATGCAGACAATACGGCAGAATTTAGACAGAAGATAGTTTATCAGTTTGAGGAGGACTTTAAGGGGCAAATCGTGGGACTTGGACGTGCTGGCAAGATGCCTAGTGGATTTGACATTGACCCTCATCCAAAGGTTCAGGCCGCGAAAAACGGTGCTGAACTGACAGATGTTACGAGCGAAGTGATAGAAGGAGCAGATGGTTATACTGTTAAAGTTTATAATCCAGGTCAAGATGGCGACACAGTTGAAGTTGACCTCATCTGGAACTTAACGAATTTGCTTTTCCTTTATGATGATATCGCTGAATTAAATTGGCAACCGCTGACAGATAGTTCAGGAGCTATTGGAAAGTTTGAATTTCATGTAAGGGGAGACAAGGGGGCTGAAAAACTCTTTTTCCATACAGGGAAACTTTTTAGAGAGGGAACGGTTGAAAAGAGTAACCTTGATTATACTATCCGTTTAGACAATCTTCCACCTAAGCGTGGAGTTGAATTGCATGCCTATTGGCCTCGAATTGATTTTGCTAGCGCTAGGGATCAGGGATTGAAAGGGAATCGTTTAGAAGAGTTTAATAAGATAGAAGACTCGATTGTTAAAGAAAAAGAGCAAAGTAAACAACTCGTTACTTGGGTCTTCCCTTCGATACTTTCTATCTCCTTGTTATTGAGCGTTTGCTTCTATTTCATCTATAGAAGAAAGACCACTCCTTCAGTCAAATATGCCAAAAATCATCGTCTCTATGAACCACCAATGGAATTAGAACCTATGGTTTTATCAGAGGCTGTCTACTCGACCTCCTTGGAGGAAGTGAGTCCCTTAGTCAAGGGAGCTGGAAAATTCACCTTTGATCAACTTATTCAAGCTACCTTGCTAGATGTGATAGACCGTGGAAATGTCTCTATCATTTCAGAAGGAGATGCAGTTGGTTTGAGGCTAGTAAAAGAAGATGGTTTGTCCAGTTTTGAGAAAGATTGTCTAAATCTGGCTTTTTCAGGCAAAAAAGAAGAAACTCTTTCCAATTTGTTTGCGGATTACAAGGTATCTGATAGTCTTTATCGTAGAGCAAAAGTCTCTGATGAAAAACGGATTCAAGCAAGGGGGCGTCAGCTCAAATCTTCTTTTGAAGAAGTATTGAACCAGATGCAAGAAGGAGTGAGAAAACGAATTTCCTTCTGGGGGCTCCCAGATTATTATCGTCCTTTAACTGGTGGGGAAAAGGCCTTGCAAGTGGGTATGGGGGTCTTGACTATCTTGCCCCTATTTATCGGATTTGGTTTGTTCTTGTACAGTTTGGATGTTTATGGCTATCTTTACATCCCCTTGCCAATACTTGGTTTTTTAGGTTTGGTGTTGGCTGTTTTCTATTATTGGAAGCTTCGATTAGATAATCGTGATGGTGTCCTAAATGAAGCAGGAGCAGAAGTCTACTATCTCTGGACCAGTTTTGAAAATATGTTGCGTGAGATTGCACGATTGGATCAGGCTGAATTGGAAAGTATTGTGGTCTGGAATCGCCTCTTGGTCTATGCGACCTTATTTGGCTATGCGGACAAGGTTAGTCATTTGATGAAGGTTCATCAGATTCAAGTGGAAAATCCAGATATCAACCTCTATGTAGCTTATGGCTGGCATAGTATGTTTTATCATTCAAGCGCGCAAATGAGCCATTATGCCAGCATCGCAAATACAGCAAGTACCTACTCCGTATCTTCTGGAAGTGGAAGTTCTGGCGGTGGCTTCTCTGGAGGCGGAGGTGGCGGCAGTATCGGCGCCTTTTAAAGAGAGCTATCACTGGCTGAAAAAATATGCTATAATGGAAGATAGAAAAAGGAGTAATCTATGTATCTTATTGAAATTTTAAAATCTATCTTCTTCGGTATTGTTGAAGGAATTACGGAATGGTTGCCGATTTCCAGTACAGGTCACTTGATTTTAGCAGAGGAGTTTATCCAATACCAAAATCAGAATGAATCTTTTATGTCCATGTTTAATGTCGTGATTCAGCTTGGTGCTATTTTAGCAGTTATGGTCATTTACTTTAACAAGCTCAATCCATTCAAACCGACTAAGGACAAGCAGGAAGTTCGTAAGACTTGGAGACTGTGGTTGAAGGTCTTGGTTGCCACTTTACCTTTGCTTGCAGTATTTAAGTTTGATGATTGGTTTGATACCCACTTCCATAATATGGTTTCAGTTGCTCTCATGTTGATTATCTATGGGATTGCCTTTATCTATTTGGAAAAGCGCAATAAAGCGCGTGCTATCGAGCCAAGTGTGACAGAGTTGGATAAGCTTCCTTATACGACAGCCTTCTATATCGGCCTCTTCCAAGTTCTTGCCCTTTTACCAGGGACAAGCCGTTCTGGAGCAACGATTGTTGGTGGCTTGTTGAATGGAACTAGTCGTTCTGTTGTGACAGAATTTACCTTCTATCTAGGGATTCCTGTTATGTTTGGAGCCAGTGCATTAAAGATTTTCAAATTTATAAAAGCAGGACAGCTCTTGAGCTTTGGGCAATTGTTCTTGCTCTTGGTTGCGATGGGAGTGGCCTTTGCAGTCAGCATGGTCGCTATTCGCTTCTTGACAAGTTATGTGAAAAAACACGACTTTACCCTTTTCGGTAAATACCGCATCGTGCTTGGTAGTGTTTTGCTACTTTACAGTTTTGTCCGTTTATTTGTATAAGAAAAACCTTGAAGGGGCAGCTCTTCAAGGTTTTAAAATCCAGTCAGGGTAATCCCCAATAGGCGGACCCCTCTTTCTTTTTCGCTTAACTCTTCATAGAGTTGCAGGGCTATTTGGCTTATCTGACTAGCATCCTGTGTTTTTTGAGGCAGACTTTTTCGTTTAGTGAGAGTTGAAAAGTCCTCGTAGCGAATTTTCAAAATGACAATTTTTCCAGCTTTTTCTTGTTGATGTAGATTGAGAGCGACTCTTTCTGATAGAAGAATCAGCTCTTTTTTGATATCTTCCTCGGCACGGAGAATCTTTCCATAGGTTTTCTCCTTACCGATTGATTTACGGATGCGATTGGATTTGACGGGGGAATTGTGAATACCACGAGCCTTTCGATAAAGGTCATAGCCCAGTCTGCCAAAACGGTCTATTAGGGTTACCTCAGGGACTTCAAGTAGATCAGCGCCAGTAAAAACTCCCATTTGATGAAGACGTTCTACTGTCTTTTTTCCTACTCCATGAAACTTGGAAATATCCATTTGTTTTAGAAAATCCTCAGCCTGGTCAGGTAGAATCACTGTCAGACCATGTGGCTTTTGATAATCACTGGCCATTTTAGCTAAGAATTTGTTGTAAGAAACACCAGCAGAAGCAGTTAGATGGAGTTCTTGCCAGATATCCTCTTGAATGAGGCGAGCGATTTTGACCGCTGACTTGATACCGAGTTTATTTTCTGTTACATCCAAGTAGGCTTCGTCAATACTCATAGGTTCAATCAAATCTGTATAGCGCTTAAAAATAGCTCGAATCTGGAGTCCCACAGCCTTGTATTTCTCATAATTCCCTGAGATGAAGACAGCCTGGGGACAACGCTCATAGGCTTCCTTGGAACTCATGGCTGAATGGACACCAAAAGCTCGTGCCTCATAGCTACAGGTAGAAACGACTCCCCGTCCACCTGTTTGCCGAGGGTCACTGCCGATAATGACAGGTTTTCCTCTGAGTTTAGGATTATCTCTGATTTCCACCGCAGCAAAAAAGGCATCCATGTCAATATGGATGATTTTTCTTGACAAATCATTTAATAAGGGGAAAATCAACATGCCTAGCACCTTTTTACTGCTTATTTTCTTTTATTATACCCTTTTTTCTGAAAAAAAGAAAAAAGGACTTTATTTTTTCAAAAATATAATACAGTTTAAGGCAAAATATAGACTGTTTTAGAAAAGAAAGTGTAAAAATAGGGATTTTCCACTTGTTGAAAACGATTACTGTATGGTATACTTGTCTCATGAATGTAACAGATGGCTGTTACTAGAAAGAAAAAAGAGGACATTAACATGGTTGTTAAGACAGTTGTTGAAGCACAAGATATTTTTGACAAAGCTTGGGAAGGCTTCAAAGGCGTAGATTGGAAAGAAAAAGCAAGTGTATCACGCTTCGTACAAGCTAACTACACACCTTACGATGGAGACGAAAGCTTCCTCGCAGGACCAACAGAACGTTCACTTCACATCAAAAAAATTGTAGAAGAAACTAAGGCACACTACGAAGAAACTCGTTTCCCAATGGACACTCGTCCAACATCTATTGCTGACATCCCAGCAGGATTTATCGATAAAGAAAATGAAGTTATCTTCGGTATCCAAAACGATGAACTCTTCAAATTGAACTTCATGCCAAAAGGTGGTATCCGTATGGCTGAAACTACTTTGAAAGAAAATGGATACGAACCAGATCCAGCTGTTCACGAAATCTTCACTAAATACGTAACAACAGTTAACGACGGTATCTTCCGTGCCTACACTTCAAACATTCGTCGCGCTCGTCACGCTCACACTGTAACTGGTCTTCCAGATGCATACTCACGCGGACGTATCATCGGTGTTTACGCACGTCTTGCTCTTTACGGTGCAGACTACTTGATGCAAGAAAAAGTAAACGACTGGAATGCAATCAAAGAAATCGATGAAGAAACAATCCGTCTTCGTGAAGAAGTAAACCTTCAATACCAAGCATTGCAACAAGTTGTTCGCTTGGGTGACCTTTACGGAGTTGACGTTCGCAAACCAGCGATGAACGTTAAAGAAGCTATCCAATGGGTTAACATCGCCTTCATGTCTGTCTGCCGTGTTATCAACGGTGCTGCTACATCTCTAGGTCGTGTGCCAATCGTATTGGACATCTTTGCAGAACGTGACCTTGCTCGTGGTACATTTACTGAATCAGAAATCCAAGAATTCGTTGATGATTTCGTTATGAAACTTCGTACAGTTAAATTTGCTCGTACAAAAGCTTATGACCAATTGTACTCAGGTGACCCAACCTTCATCACAACTTCTATGGCTGGTATGGGTAACGACGGTCGTCACCGTGTTACTAAGATGGACTACCGTTTCTTGAACACTCTTGACAACATCGGTAACTCTCCAGAACCAAACTTGACAGTTCTTTGGACTGACAAATTGCCATACAACTTCCGTCGCTACTGTATGCACATGAGCCACAAACACTCTTCTATCCAATATGAAGGTGTAACAACAATGGCTAAAGACGGATACGGAGAAATGAGCTGTATCTCATGCTGTGTGTCACCACTTGACCCAGAAAACGAAGATCAACGCCACAACATCCAGTACTTCGGTGCTCGTGTAAACGTTCTTAAAGCCCTTCTTACTGGTTTGAACGGTGGTTACGACGATGTTCACAAAGACTACAAAGTATTTGACATCGATCCTATCCGTGACGAAGTTCTTGAATTCGAATCAGTTAAAGCGAACTTTGAAAAATCTCTTGACTGGTTGACTGACACTTACGTAGATGCTTTGAACATCATCCACTACATGACTGACAAGTACAACTACGAAGCTGTTCAAATGGCCTTCTTGCCAACTAAACAACGTGCTAACATGGGATTCGGTATCTGTGGATTTGCTAACACTGTTGATACATTGTCAGCTATCAAATACGCTACAGTTAAACCAATCCGTGATGAAAATGGCTACATCTACGATTACGAAACAATCGGTGAATACCCACGTTGGGGTGAAGATGACCCACGTTCAAACGAATTGGCAGAATGGTTGATCGAAGCTTACACAACTCGTCTACGTAGCCACAAACTTTACAAAGACGCAGAAGCTACTGTATCACTTTTGACAATCACATCTAACGTTGCTTACTCTAAACAAACTGGTAACTCACCAGTCCACAAAGGTGTATACCTCAACGAAGATGGTTCTGTGAACTTGTCTAAACTTGAATTCTTCTCACCAGGTGCTAACCCATCTAACAAAGCTAAAGGTGGATGGTTGCAAAACTTGAACTCACTTGCTAGCCTTGACTTTGGTTACGCAGCTGACGGTATCTCATTGACAACTCAAGTTTCTCCACGTGCTCTTGGTAAGACTCGTGACGAACAAGTTGATAACTTGGTAACAATCCTTGATGGTTACTTCGAAAACGGTGGACAACACGTTAACTTGAACGTTATGGACTTGAACGATGTTTACGAAAAGATCATGTCAGGTGAAGACGTTATCGTACGTATCTCTGGATACTGTGTAAACACTAAATACCTCACTCCAGAACAAAAAACTGAATTGACACAACGTGTCTTCCACGAAGTTCTTTCAATGGATGATGCCTTGGATGCGTTGAGCTAATCAAGTTCTTGAATAATGAAATAAGGAACCCTCGGTCAGTCGACTGAGGGTTGTTTTTTGGGATCTTAAATTCCTTAAGTCAGGTACTGAAATGTCTGACCGAGATTCAAAGATACTTGTTGAGTTGCGGGAGGTATTTGATACTCAATGAAAATCAAAGAGCAAACTAGGAAGCTAGCCGCAGGTTGCTCAAAGCACCGCTTTGAGGTTGTAGATAAGACTGACAAAGTCAGTCACACATATACGGCAAGGCGAAGCTGACGTGGTTTGAATTTTATTTTCGAAGAGTATGAAAATAAAAACACCACACTTTGTAAGGAAACAAGGTGTGGTTGTATTTTATCTCTTAGACCAAGTTCTCTTCATAAAGAGAAGTAGGATTGGGTAAATCTCCAAGCGCCCTGCAATCATTGCAAAGGAGAGGAGAATTTTTGAGATAGGACTAAAGATTGAGAAGCTAGAAGTGGTTCCTAGAATAGGTCCGATATTATTGAAACAGCTAAAGACAGCACTGGTTACAACCAGAAAATCATTGCTATCTAGGCTGACAATAAAGATAAGGGATAGCAAAATCATAGAATAGATGACAAAGTACTTGAGAATCTTATGCTGGGTATCTTTGTCAATCACCGTTTTATTAACATGGAGGGTCAAAACACGGTGGGGAGATAGGATTGACAAAATCTGATTTTTAGCAATTTTTGAAAGGATGAGGCCTCGAATAACCTTAAGTCCACCTGCGGTTGAACCAGCAGAACCACCGATTCCCATGAGGAAGAGGAGGATAAACTGGGAGAAGAGGGGCCAGTTGGTAATATCTCCGTAACCAAAACCAGTCGTCGTAATGATATTGGAAACCTGGAAGAAGGCCATTTCAAAACTCTTTGAAAATCCTGGATAGAGATAGAGGGTATTAAGGCTAATCAAGCCTGTAGAAAGCAGTACAATGACCAAGTAAGCTCGAAGTTCTTCGTCTCCAAAGAAGGCCTTGACGCGACGGAGCATGAGGTAGTAGTAGAGATTGAAATTTACCCCAAAAACCAAAACTCCGATACTAACTAGATAGGTAATCAGTGAGCTACCATAGTGGGCGATTCCATCGTTATAGACTGTAAAACCTCCTGTACCTGCTGTTCCCATGGCAATGACAAAACTATCAAATAGGGGCATGCCAGCCAGATAATAGATGATGACAAAGAGGGAGAAGAGAGCTAGATAAAGGAGATAGAGAATCTGGGCAGTGTTTTTTAGTTTGGATACTACTTTACCAAAAACAGGGCCAGGAACCTCAGCCTTCATCACTTCTAGGTGACTATTCTTGGCATTATCCATAATAGCAAGTGCAAAAACAAGCACTCCCATCCCTCCAATCAAGTGGGTAAAACTTCGCCAGAAGAGGAGGGAACGACTGAGGACCGAAACGTCGTTCAGAATAGTTGCTCCAGTAGTTGTAAAGCCAGAACTAATCTCAAAAAAGGCATCGATAACGCTGGGAATTTGTCTAGCAAAGACAAAGGGGAGACCGCCAAAGAAGGACCAAAGTATCCAACAGAGGGCAACAATCAAGACTCCCTCCTTGGCATAAATCCGTTGATTTTTGGGCTTTTGTAAAATTCCTGAACCGCCTAGTAATACGAGAATCCCTATTGTTGAAAAGAGGGCCGTAAAGACTTGGCTCGATTCACGGTAATAGACAGCGACAGACACAGGAACCAAAAGAAGAACAGCTTCAATCAAAAGTAATTTTGAAAGGAGGTAACGAATCATACTTTTATTCATTTCTTACCTCGCGATCAAGTCATAAATCTTGGTGATGTTTGGCAACAAGGTTGTTACTAGGAGCTTGTCTCCAACTTCCAACATATCCTCCCCAGTAGGGAAAATAGTCTTGCCCTTTCGAATGATAGCTGCAATAAGAACCCCTTTTTTCAGTTTGAGTTGAGAAAGAGGTTTGGCAGTCATCTTATTAGCTTCCTTGATATGGAATTGCAGGGTTTCGATTTGGCCATTGGCTAGATGGTGCATGGCTTGAAGGTCTGAATACTGGGCATTAACCCGACCACGAATGAAGTGCATAATCGTATCTACAGCGATGCTTTTAGGGGTAATGATACTTGAAAAATCAGGTGCATTGATAATCTCGAGGAGACTGGTACGATTGACCTTAGTAATATTTTTCTGTACACCTACCCTGTCAAGGAACATAGAGGTAATCAGATTTTCCTCATCGACCCCTGTTAGAGTCGCAACGGCATCATAGTTTTGAGCACTTTCTTCCAGCAGGATATCTTTTGCGGTACCATCTCCTTGAACGATGTAGAGGTTTGGGAATTTCTCGCTAAAGAAGCTAGCGATTTCAGGATTGATTTCAATAACCTTGGTATCAATACGACTGTCTTTTAGGATACCTAGTAGATAATAGGCGATTCTACCAGCTCCAACAATAAGAAGGCTCTTCACGGCACGAGATTTAAAATAATTATGGAAGAGCATCATATCAACACGGTTACCAGTGACAAAGATTCTATCTTTATCCTGTATGGTCATGTCACCGCTTGGAATGATAATTTGATGATCCCTCTCTATCGCACAGACAATGACATTGCCAAATTTTTTCCGAAAATCAGAAATGGGCATTTGGCAAAGACCACTGGAGGATTTAACAGTGAATTCCATCAAGCTGACCCGTCCACCAAAGAAACGTTCGACAGAGAGGGCGTTGGGGAAGTCAATGATATTCGCGATAGCGCGGGCAGCCAAGAGCTCAGGGTTAACGATAAGAGAAAAACCGAGAATATTCTTTTCCTTGAAATAAGAGTTAGAATATTCAGGATTCCGCACCCGAACGATGGTCTCTTTAGCTCCCATTTTTTTGGCTAGAACGGCTGCAATCATGTTCACTTCATCGTATTCAGTAAGGGCGATAAAGATATCACAATCCTGGACACTGGCTTGCTCAAGGATGGTAAAATCGGCCCCGTTACCAAGGATACCCATGATATCAAAGCGATTAACAATATGATTGAGAACAGCTTCGTCTTGCTCAATCAGCAAAACATCATGCTTTTCTGCAACCAAGGAGCGACAGAGAGCAAAACCAACTTTTCCCCCTCCGACAAGGATAATTTTCATATTAAAACCTACTTTTTCATGATGTAACTATCATACCTTTTTTCAAGAAAAAATGCACCTACTAGCTAATCACCAGAGTTTTTAGTAGGAAATTTGCTATAAGGTAAAACTATACCTTAATCAATTGAAATAGCTATTAGCACCTTTCTCTGAAATATGGTATGATAAAGGATATACAAGGAGATAAAATGAATAATAATTTACTGGTATTACAATCAGACTTTGGTCTGGTTGATGGTGCGGTATCGGCTATGATTGGAGTGGCTTTAGAAGAGTCTCCCACCTTAAAAATTCATCATTTGACGCACGATATCACGCCTTATAATATTTTTGAGGGGAGCTATCGTCTCTTTCAGACGGTGGATTACTGGCCTGAGGGAACGACATTTGTATCGGTGGTCGATCCAGGTGTCGGCTCGAAACGTAAGAGTGTGGTTGCCAAGACTGCAAAAAATCAATATATTGTCACGCCAGACAATGGGACTCTTTCTTTTATCAAGAAACACGTTGGCATTGTAGCTATTCGTGAGATTTCTGAAGTGGCCAATAGACGTCAAAATACAGAGCATTCTTATACCTTCCACGGTCGTGATGTCTATGCCTATACTGGTGCTAAACTAGCCAGTGGTCACATTAGTTTTGAGGAAGTGGGGCCAGAACTCAGTGTAGATCAGATTGTGGAGCTTCCAGTCGTAGAGACCATCATAGAAGATCATCTGGTGAAGGGAGCTATTGATATTCTGGATGTGCGTTTTGGTTCGCTTTGGACCTCTATAACACGAGAAGAGTTTTACAAGCTGGGACCAGCATTCGGTGACCGTTTTGAAGTGACTATCTATCACGCTGATATGCTGGTCTATCAAAATCAAGTTGTTTATGGCAAATCATTTGCAGATGTGAGAATTGGGCAACCCATCCTTTACATAAACTCTCTCTATCGTTTAGGTCTGGCTATCAACCAAGGTTCCTTTGCCAAGGCCTATAATGTAGGTGTCGGTTCATCTTGGACCATTGAAATAAAGAAAATAGAATCATAAAATAGGAGAATATAGATGAAAAATCAATCAATTAAACAAGTTGTTGCTATCGGTGTTGGAGCTGCGCTCTTTGTCGTCATCGGGATGATCAGCATTCCGACACCTGTTCCAAATACAAGCATCCAGCTTCAGTATGCGGTACAGAGTCTCTTGTCTATCATTTTTGGCCCTCTAGTGGGATTACTTGTTGGTTTAATTGGTCATGCAGTGAAGGACTCTCTTGCTGGCTACGGTCTTTGGTGGACTTGGATTATTGCTAGTGGTCTCTTTGGTCTAGCCGTCGGACTTTTTAGAAAATACATTCGAGTAACACAGGGTGTTTTTGAGTTGAAGGATATTGTCTTCTTTAACCTCATTCAGATTGTTGCAAATGCTCTTGTTTGGGGTGTCTTGGCACCACTTGGAGATGTTGTGATTTATCAAGAAGCGGCAGAAAAAGTATTTGCCCAAGGGATTGTTGCGGGAATTGCTAATGCTGTAACTGTAGCTATCGCGGGGACTCTTCTTTTGATAGCTTATTCACGTACACAGACTCGTTCAGGAAGTTTGAAAAAGGATTAATATAAGGAAAAGGCTGGGCAACCAGTCTTTTTGCTGTTTATTGATTAGTTAGGCAAGCAAGCTATGATAGGACTCTTTTTGGCACTAAGATTTTAAGAGAAGAGACTGCAAGAAGGGCTTGATTTATGATAAAATAGAAGTCTAAGAAGCGAATGAAGAGAGTAAGATGAAAGAAGCTATAATTGAGTGGAAGGATTTCTCTTTCCGGTATGAAACACAACAAGAACCGACCTTACAAGGGGTAGACTTGACCATTTACAAGGGAGAGAAAGTCTTAATTGTTGGGCCATCTGGGTCAGGTAAGTCTACCTTGGGTCAGTGTTTGAATGGGATTATTCCCAATATTTACAAGGGTCAGACATCTGGAGAATTTTTGATCAAGGGGCAAGCAGCCTTTGATATGAGCATCTATGATAAATCTCATTTGGTTAGCACAGTTTTGCAGGATACAGACGGGCAGTTTATCGGCTTGTCTGTGGCAGAGGATTTGGCTTTTGCTCTGGAAAATGATGTGACAGCTTTAGAAGAGATGAAAAGTCGTGTTCATAAATGGGCTGAAAAGCTGGACCTTCTTTCTTTTCTGAATCATCGTCCTCAGGATTTGTCTGGTGGGCAAAAGCAGCGAGTTAGTCTCGCTGGTGTCTTGATTGATGAGAGTCCGATCCTTTTGTTTGATGAGCCACTCGCCAATCTAGATCCCAAGTCAGGTCAGGATATTATCGAATTGATTGACCAGATTCATAGGGAGGAGGGGACGACGACCCTTATTATTGAGCACCGTTTGGAGGATGTTCTGCATCGCCCTGTGGATCGGATTGTCTTGATAAACGATGGTCGTATTCTCTTTAATGGGAGTCCTGACCAGTTACTGGCGACTGATTTATTGACACAAAATGGAATTCGAGAACCCCTTTATCTAACCACTCTCCGTCAATTGGGTGTGGATTTAGCCAAGGAAGAACAATTAGCGAATCTGGATAACATGTCTATCTCAAAAGGCCAGGTTCAGTTGCAGAATGAACTGGTAAAAGAAACCCCAGAATTGCAGTCACTCTTTAAATTAGAGAATGTATCTTTTTCTTATGATGATAGACCGATTTTAAAATCAATTTATCTGGATATTAAAAAGGGCGAAAAGATTGCCATTGTCGGGAAAAATGGAGCAGGGAAGTCAACTCTAGCCAAGGCCTTAAGTAGCTTTATCCAGACAGAAGGTTCTTATCTTTGGGAAGGCCAGGATATCAAGGGAGATTCTGTTGCAGAGCGGGCGGAACGAGTAGGCTATGTGCTGCAAAATCCTAATCAAATGATTTCGACCAATATGATTTTTGATGAGGTGGCTCTGGGACTTCGTTTGCGAGGTGTAGACGAGCAGGAAATTGAAACGAGAGTCTATGAAACTTTGAAAATCTGTGGGCTCTATGAATTCCGTAATTGGCCCATTTCTGCCCTTTCGTTTGGACAGAAAAAACGTGTGACTATTGCATCGATTTTGGTCTTGGGAGCTGAAATTATCCTCTTAGATGAACCAACTGCGGGTCAAGACCAGAAGAACTATACTGAGATTATGGAATTTCTCGAAGAACTGCATCAACAAGTGCATACCATTGTCATGATTACTCATGATATGCAATTGATGCTGGATTATTCAGACCGAGCTCTTGTTATGGTGGATGGGGAATTGATTGCCGATACTGATCCAGCTAGTCTGTTGAGCAATCCTGAGCTGTTAGTAAAAGCCAACCTAAAAGAAACTTCAATCTTCAACTTGGCCAAGAAACTAGATGTGGATCCACTTGCTTTAACGGCATTTTACAAAGAAAGGAGAGAAGGATGCAAGCTAAATTAATCGGTTACCAGCATAGAGATACTGTGATTCATCGCTTGTCAGGAGCTGGTAAACTCCTCTTTTTCATTCTCGTATCATTGGCGGCCATGATTAGCTATGATACCAGACTGCTTGTTCTGATTGCCATCTTTTCGGTTTTTCTCCTCTATTTGTCAGAAATCCGTTTTAAAGATGTTTCCTTTGTAGCAGTTTTTGCGACGATATTTGCGATTTTGAATGTCTTGATGGTCTATCTCTTTTCTCCCGAGTATGGGGTTGGACTTTACGGAGAGAGAAGTGTGATTTGGCAGGGAATCGGTGCCTACACTCTGACCAGTCAAGAGCTCTTTTATCTGCTAAATTTGGCTATTAAGTACCTTTGCACCATTCCTCTGGCTATTATCTTTTTGATGACAACCCACCCTAGTCAGTTTGCTTCCAGTTTAAATCAAATTGGTGTGCCTTACAAGATTGCCTATTCAGTTAGCCTGACCTTGCGCTATATTCCAGATTTGCAGGAAGAATTCTTTACTATCAAGATGTCTCAGGAAGCGCGTGGGATGGAATTATCCAAGAAAGCTTCTCTTATGCAACGAATCAAAGGCAATCTACGCATTATCACTCCCTTGATTTTTAGCTCGCTAGAACGCATTGATACCATCGCGACTGCCATGGAGCTTCGACGTTTTGGAAAAGAGAAAAAGCGGACTTGGTATAGTTATCAGGCCTTGAAAAAAGGAGACTATCTTACCTTGTTCTTGGCAACCTTGTTTTTAGTAGCTAGTTTACTACTTATCTTGCAGAATCAGGGACGATTTTACAACCCTTGGAAATAGCTTGAAAAAATTGAAAAAATCAAGTCGTTTCTATTGACAATGATTCTGAAAGTGTTATACTAAGAAAGTAGTTTCGCTGATTTACCTCAAACCTGTTGTGAGGTAAGTTAACGATGCCTTAACCACGCTGTTTGCTGAGCTTGACTCCGGGCAGTGTGGCTATTTTTTTGCAATGGTGAAAGGAAGCAAGTCATGACAAATCACATTGTATTATTTGAACCTCAAATTCCACAAAATACGGGTAATATCGCGCGTACTTGCGCTGCGACCAA
Organism: uncultured Streptococcus sp.; assembly: GCA_963518035.1. Lineage (GTDB taxonomy): Bacteria > Bacillota > Bacilli > Lactobacillales > Streptococcaceae > Streptococcus. The sequence goes on from CAUQIK010000005.1 coordinate 60,430, forward strand.
TTCTCCCCTTCACATCATCAAGCCTATGGGCTTTCCTATCGATGACCGCAAGATGAAGCGGGCTGGATTGGATTATTGGGATAAGCTAGAGATTTATTTTTACGAGAGTTTGGAAGATTTTATGTCTCAGATGAAGGGAAAACTCTATCTGATTTCAAAATTCGCTGAGAAAGTGTATTCTGAGGTGGATTTATCGACTGACGAAGACCATTATTTTCTCTTTGGACGTGAAGACAAGGGCTTGCCTGAGGACTTTATGCGAGAACATCCCGAAAAGGCTCTCCGTATTCCTATGAATGATGAACACGTCCGCAGTCTCAATGTTTCTAATACTGTCTGCATGATTGTCTACGAGGCACTCCGCCAGCAGAACTTTGCAGGTCTTGAGCTTGTTCATACCTATGAAGTGGATAAATTGAAATAAATAATGAAAATGAACAAAATGCTTGCGCTTGCAAGCGTTTTTTGTTATGATAAAAGAGTCTTCAGGGCAGGGTGTGATTCCCGACCGGCGGTGACTTTAACTAGGAAATGATCTTTTCCTTTTATACTTTGTTGACAAGCTTTGCCTAACCAGAAGTTATGCCTACAGCTTGTCGCCTAGTCTAAAAGAAAAATCTCTATTTCCTTCTCTTTAAAGAAGTCCGCGAGCGCAAGCTGATGTGGTGAGATTCCACAACCGACAGTATAGTCTGGATGGGAGAAGACGAAAGAATAGCTTTGTCTGTTCTGATAGATTTATAGCTAGATTATAACCGCTTGCTTTTGTTTTCTTTAATAGAGTGAGAGGGAACTTTTGGGATATAAAAAGTGAGAATAGATAGAGGAATCCTTTCTAACTTCTTCTGATTTTATAGAAAATTGGAGGAACCTGTTATGACAAACACACGTCGACTTTCGACCATTGCTATCTTATCAGCTATCTCATTTGTGCTGATGTACTTTGACTTTCCGCTTTTGCCAGCGGCGTCCTTCCTCAAGATTGAATTTAGTATCTTGCCAGTCCTTGTGGGCTTGGTGGTCATGGATTTGCCTGCTGCTCTAGGAATTCTCTTGCTTCGCTCACTCTTGAAACTGCTTCTTAACAGCCAGGGAGTGAATACTTACATTGGTTTGCCGATGAATATCGTAGCTTTGGGAGTTTTTGTCATCGTATTTGCTTTGATTTGGAAAAAGGAACGGACAACCCTTCGTTTCCTACTAGGCTCTCTAGCTGGGACTATTGGTTTAACCGTGGCTATGTTGGTTCTCAACTATGTTTATGCTGTTCCTTTGTACGCTAAGTTTGCTAACTTTGATATTGGTAAAATTTTGGGACTTTCCAACTACCTAATGACTATGGTGTTGCCTTTTAACTTGATTGAGGGTGTAATCTTTTCCGTTTCATTCTGGTTGTTGTATGTTCTTTTGAAACCAACCTTAAAACATTATGAGAGATAAACAAACATTTTTAATGAAGGGCAGTTTTGCCCTTTTACTTTTCGTTATTCTTGGCTATATGGTCAAATTTTACCCTGAAACGTTGGTAAATTTTGATCAACCGATTCAGACGGCCGTTCGAGGAGACTTGCCAGATTACTTGACTATTCTTTTCAGGGCCATCACACGCTTGATTGATATCCCAGTGATTATCACTTGGGTTGTCATTACAGCTTTTGTCTTTTATCGTAAGCGATGGAAGATAGAAAGTTTCTTCATGCTGGGAAATCTGGCTTTGGCAGGTCTTTTAATTGTGACCTTTAAAAACATCTATCAGCGCCCTCGGCCGGCTATCTTACATCTAGTTGAGGAGAAGGGATTTTCCTTCCCGAGTGGGCATTCTCTGGCTGTAACCTTGATGGTCGGATCTCTGATTGTCATTCTTAGTCAACGGATTAAAGATCCAGTCTGGAGAAAAATCGTGCAAATTATTCTTGGCCTCTACCTAGTCAGTGTGCTGGTATCAAGGGTCTATCTGGGAGTTCATTACCCATCAGATGTTCTTGCCAGTCTCTGTGTAGGCTTGGGAGTCCTGTTTATCGAGTTTCCCTTCTATGATAAACTTCGCTTCCAATGGCGATTTAAAGGTAAGCAGAAGTGAGTATCAAATTCCTTTGAGGAGAAAGAAATGAAAGTCAATATAGCAGATCTTCATCCGACTCAACTATACTTATCAGAAAAGAAGTTGCAAGATATTCAGATGCTTTACCAGTCGGCAGAAACAATCCAAGTCGATCCAATCAGTATTCTTGCCTTTGGAAATTGCTTGTTGATTACAGATGGGCATCACAGGGCTTATCAGGCTTTATTGGCAGGTAGGGATACGATTTCTGCTGAGTGGGATAGAGATGGTGGCGATGAACTGTATTATCTCTATGCGCAAGCTTGTGAGGAAAGAAAGATTTACTCTGTTCTGGATTTAAAAAATCATATCTTAGCTCAAGATGAGTATGAAGCAAAATGGTATAACTGGTGTGATGGTTTTAATCAAGCAGCAACTATTTTGTGGAAAAGGAAAGCAGATGAAACGGATTTTACAAATAGATAATGCACTGCGTCTTGTTCCTTATTATAAGGTCAATCATTGTGAAGAAGCTTTTGCTTGGTATCAGGATGTGAACTTAGTTCACCTCGTAGATGGTGTGAAGAAACCTTATAGTCAAGAAACTTTGGAAGCTATGTATTCCCATTTGGATCAGCATGGTGAACTTTTTTGGATTGAAGTCAAGGAGAAGGGAGAATGGTTTCCAATTGGGGATGTTACACTATCTCAGGATAATCTCCCCATTGTGATTGGGAATTCCGCTTACCAACATCGAGGACTTGGGAAAAAGATTCTAAGTGCTTTGATTGAATTGGCTCGAGTAAAAGGATGGAAAGAATTGAGAGTCAAGGAAATCTACACCTACAATCATGCTTCTAGGAGGTGTTTCAAGTCGCTTGGATTTGTGGAAAATGGAGCAACAGAAAAAGGAATGAGTTTTATATTGAAATTAGTCTAATCTAACTTGTTTTTTAACTAAAAATCTGATAAACTAAGTAGTAATTGAATAGGAATCCGCAAGACTAGTAACTCAAGGGAAGTATATCAGGGAGGAGAGCCGTGACTGCAAGCTCTCTATATGAAAGCTGGGTGAATTCACTTGCGCATGGATTTAGAAATGAAGGTCTGACTTGTCAGATGAAAACGGATGGTACCGCGTGTCAACGCTCCGAGTGGAGTTTTTGGCATGTGGTTTTCTTTTTATCTACGAGAGACTGATGGAGGAATTATGTCAACTATTGAAGAACAATTAAAAGCGCTTCGCGAAGAAACGCTGGCTAGCTTGAAGCAGATTACTGCTGAAAATGAAAAAGAGATGCAAGATTTGCGTGTCTCAGTCCTTGGTAAAAAGGGTTCGCTCACTGAAATCCTCAAAGGGATGAAAGATGTTTCTGCTGAGATGCGTCCAATTATTGGGAAACACGTCAATGAAGCTCGTGATGTCTTGACAGCTGCCTTTGAAGAAACAGCTAAGCTTTTGGAAGAAAAGAAAGTTGCAGCTCAATTAGCAAGTGAGAGTATCGATGTGACCCTTCCAGGTCGTCCAGTTGCGACTGGTCACCGTCATGTCCTCACACAAACCAGTGAAGAAATCGAAGATATTTTCATTGGGATGGGTTACCAAGTCGTGGATGGTTTTGAAGTAGAGCAAGACTACTATAACTTTGAACGTATGAACCTTCCAAAAGACCACCCAGCTCGTGATATGCAGGATACTTTCTATATCACTGAAGAAATCTTGCTCCGTACCCACACGTCTCCAGTGCAGGCGCGTGCTATGGATGCCCATGATTTCTCTAAAGGGCCTTTGAAAATGATCTCACCAGGGCGTGTCTTCCGTCGTGATACGGACGATGCGACCCACAGTCACCAGTTCCACCAAATTGAAGGCTTGGTTGTTGGGAAAAATATCTCTATGGCAGACCTTCAAGGAACCCTTCAGTTGATTGTGCAAAAAATGTTTGGTGAAGAGCGTCAGATCCGTCTGCGTCCATCTTATTTCCCATTCACAGAGCCATCTGTTGAGGTGGATGTTTCTTGCTTCAAGTGTGGTGGAGAAGGCTGTAACGTATGTAAGAAAACAGGTTGGATCGAAATTATGGGAGCCGGTATGGTTCACCCACGTGTCCTTGAAATGAGTGGTATCGATGCGACTGTTTATTCTGGATTTGCCTTTGGTCTTGGACAAGAGCGTGTAGCCATGCTCCGTTACGGAATCAACGATATCCGTGGATTCTACCAAGGAGATGTCCGCTTCTCAGAACAGTTTAAATAATGATTAGAAAAGTAGAAATGGCAGATGTTGAGGTGTTGGCTAACATAGCCAAACAAACCTTTCGTGAAACATTTGCTCATGATAATACGGAAGAGCAGTTACAGGAATACTTTGAAGAGGCTTATAGTCTGAGAGTTTTGTCAACTGAGTTGGAAAATCCAGAATCCGAAACCTACTTCATTATGCATGAAGAGGAGATAGCTGGTTTTCTCAAAGTCAACTGGGGAAGTGCTCAGACTGAGAGAGAATTAGAGGATGCTTTTGAAATTCAACGCCTCTATGTGCTACAAAAATTCCAAGGATTTGGACTAGGTAAGCAACTGTTTGAATTCGCTCTTGAACTTGCTACAAAAAATAGTTTTTCTTGGGCTTGGCTAGGTGTTTGGGAGCATAATACAAAAGCTCAAGCGTTTTATAATCGATATGGTTTTGAAAAATTTAGCCAACATCATTTTATGGTTGGTCAAAAAGTAGATACGGATTGGTTACTGAGAAAGAAATTAAGGTAAGAAGAGGATTCTTCTATTGAAATGATAGGAAAGGAAAAGAACTAGAGTGACAACTGTCATTCTGGAAAACTAAATTATGCTTGTATCTTATAAATGGTTAAAAGAATTGGTGGACATTGATGTGCCATCACAAGAGTTGGCTGAAAAAATGTCAACTACAGGGATTGAGGTAGAAGGTGTCGAATCACCGGCTGCTGGTCTCTCAAAAATTGTCGTCGGTGAGGTCTTGTCTTGCGAAGATGTGCCAGAAACTCACCTCCATGTTTGTCAGGTTAACGTTGGCGAAGAAGAAGCCCGTCAAATCGTCTGTGGTGCACCGAATGTGCGTGCTGGTATCAAGGTTATGGTGGCTCTTCCAGGAGCTCGCATCGCTGACAACTACAAAATCAAAAAAGGAAAAATCCGTGGCTTAGAGTCACTTGGGATGATCTGTTCACTTGGTGAATTGGGCATTTCTGACTCAGTTGTGCCTAAGGAATTCGCAGATGGTATCCAAATCTTGCCAGAAGATGCTGTTCCTGGGGATGAAGTCTTCTCATACCTAGACTTGGATGATGAAATCATCGAACTTTCAATTACACCTAACCGTGCGGACGCTCTTTCTATGCGTGGAGTGGCTCATGAAGTGGCAGCCATCTATGACAAGGCAGTCAACTTTAAAGAATTTACTCTAACAGAAACAAACGAAGCCGCTACAGATGCACTTTCTGTAGGCATTGAAACAGACAAGGCTCCTTACTATGCGGCTCGTATCTTGGACAATGTGACTATCGCACCAAGTCCACAATGGTTGCAAAACCTTCTCATGAATGAAGGTATCCGTCCTATTAACAACGTAGTGGACGTGACTAACTACATCCTTCTCTACTTTGGTCAACCAATGCACGCCTTTGACTTGGATACCTTTGAAGGGAGTGGCATCCGTGTACGTGAAGCGCGTGCTGGTGAAAAATTAGTGACTTTAGATGGTGAAGAACGTGACTTGGACGTGAATGACTTAGTTATCACTGTCGCAGACAAGCCAGTAGCCCTTGCAGGTGTTATGGGTGGTCAAGCAACAGAAATCTCTGAAAAATCTAGTCGTGTTGTCCTTGAAGCTGCTGTTTTCAATGGCAAATCTATCCGTAAGACTAGCGGTCGCCTTAACCTTCGTTCTGAGTCATCTTCTCGCTTTGAAAAAGGTATCAATGTGGCAACTGTTAACGAAGCCCTTGATGCGGCAGCTAGCATGATTGCAGAACTTGCAGGTGCGACGGTGCGTAAAGGTATCGTTTCAGCGGGTGAACTTGATACTTCTGATGTGGAAGTTTCTTCAACCCTTGCAGACGTTAATCGTGTCCTTGGTACAGAACTTTCTTACGCGGATGTAGAAGACGTCTTCCGTCGTCTTGGCTTTGGTCTTTCCGGAAATGCAGACAGCTTTACAGTCAGCGTCCCACGTCGTCGTTGGGATATCACAATAGAAGCAGACCTCTTTGAAGAAATCGCTCGTATCTATGGTTATGACCGCTTGCCAACTAGTCTACCAAAAGACGATGGGACAGCTGGTGAATTGACTGCGACGCAAAAACTTCGTCGCCAAGTTCGTACCATTGCTGAAGGGGCAGGTTTGACAGAAATTATCACCTACGCTCTAACAACTCCTGAAAAAGCAGTTGAGTTTACGGATCAACCAAGTAACCTTACTGAACTCATGTGGCCCATGACAGTGGATCGTTCTGTCCTCCGTCAAAATATGATCTCAGGTATCCTTGATACTGTTGCCTACAACGTGGCTCGTAAGAACAAAAACTTGGCCCTTTACGAGATTGGAAAAGTCTTTGAACAAACAGGTAATCCAAAAGAAGAACTTCCAAATGAAATCAACAGCTTTGCCTTTGCCTTGACAGGCTTGGTTGCTGAAAAAGATTTCCAAACAGCAGCAGTTCCAGTTGATTTCTTCTATGCTAAAGGAATCCTTGAAGCCCTATTTACTCGCTTGGGACTAGAAGTGACCTATACAGCTACAGCTGAAATTGCAAGCCTTCATCCAGGTCGTACAGCTATGATTTCACTCGGTGATCAAGTTCTTGGTTTCCTTGGCCAAGTGCATCCAGTCACTGCTAAGGCTTACGATATTCCAGAAACGTATGTGGCTGAGCTCAACCTTTCAGCCATCGAAGCTGCGCTTCAACCTGCTAATCCATTTGTAGAAATTACTAAATTCCCAGCAGTCAGCCGTGACGTTGCCCTCCTCCTCAAGGCAGAAGTGACTCATCAAGAAGTTGTGGACGCTATCCAAGCTGCCGGCGTGAAACGTTTGACAGATATCAAACTCTTTGACGTCTTCTCAGGCGAAAAATTGGGACTAGGTATGAAGTCAATGGCTTATAGCTTGACCTTCCAAAATCCAGAAGACAGCTTAACGGACGAAGAAGTCGCACGCTACATGGAAAAAATCCAAGCATCACTTGAAGAAAAAGTCAATGCAGAAGTGCGTTAAAGTATCAATCCATCCTTCGGGGTGGATTTTTGCTTTTCAAATAACAATTCAGGATCAAAAATCGACAGTTGAGGAGCGGAGGTGATAAATTAAATTTGCTACTGTATAATGGATTTATCACTAAAAACGCTCCAGGCCATATTTTACACAGCAATAGTCTTATAAAAATGGACATAAACCATTGTAAAGGATATCAAAAAGGAGTATAATGAGTGCAAGACATTTCGGAGGTGAAAGATGCTAGAAGTAAGAAGTCTAGAGAAAAGTTTTGGATCCAAGCAAGTTTTGTTTGGTATTGACTTTCAAGCGCGACCAGGTCGTATTTTGGGACTAGTCGGAAAAAACGGTGCTGGGAAAACAACGATTTTCCACAGTATTTTGAAGTTTTTAGAATACCAAGGAGAAATCAGTCTAGATGGTCAGGATATTCGTCAAGAGACCTACGCTCGGATTGGCTATCTGCCTGAAGAACGCAGTCTCATGCCTAAATTGACAGTCCTTGAACAAGTTCGCTACTTGGCGACTCTAAAAGGTATGGATGCTAAGGAAATCAAGGAAAAACTCCCTCAATGGATGAAGAGGTTGGAAGTGAAAGGAAAGCTGACAGATAAAATCAAGAGTCTGTCAAAAGGAAATCAGCAGAAGATTCAGCTCATTATTACTCTGATTCATGAACCAGACTTGATTATCTTGGATGAGCCTTTCAGTGGATTGGACCCAGTCAATACAGAATTGCTCAAACAAGTCATTTTTCAAGAAAAAGAACGTGGGGCAACCATTATCTTTTCTGACCATGTTATGACTAATGTTGAGGAGCTTTGTGACGATATTCTCATGATCCGAGATGGCCGTGTGGTCTTGCATGGACCAGTTCAGGATGTCCGCAATCAATACGGGAAAACGCGTCTCTTTGTTTCAAGTGAACGAAGCAAGGAAGAATTGGAAAAACTTCCTCATGTCAAACAGGTGAGCTTGACCAAGCAAGGCAGTTGGAAATTGATCTTGGAGGATGAGAGTGCTGGAAGGGAACTCTTCCCAATCTTGACTCAAGGGCAATATATCGCAACCTTTGACCAGCAAGCGCCAACAATCGATGAAATCTTTAAACTAGAATCAGGGGTGGAAGTATGAGAAATATGTGGGTTGTAATGAAGGAAACCTATCTTCGACATGTCAAATCGTGGAGTTTCTTCTTTATGGTGATTTCGCCGTTCCTCTTTTTAGGAATCTCTGTAGGAATTGCCTATCTCCAAGGCTCTTCAATGGCTCAAAGTGGTAAGATAGCAGTGATTAGCACGGTTCCAGCTGTGACAGAAGGTCTCAAATCTACCAATGGTCTCAATTTTGACTACAAGGATGAAGCAAGTGCTCAAGCTGCTATCAAGGATGAAAAATTAAAAGGCTATCTGACCATTGACCAAGAGGATAGTGTCTTGAAGGCAGTTTATCACGGTGAAACTTCCCTTGAGATTGCTATTAAGCTAGGAGTAACGAGCAAGTTAAATGAGCTTCAAGATCAACTCAATCGTTCGGCAGCCAATTTGTCACAAGAACAGGAAAAACGCTTGGAACAAACAGTTAACTTTACGGAGAAAATTGATG
>CAUQIK010000006.1:0-67919 GCA_963518035.1 uncultured Streptococcus sp.
TATCCACCCTAGTCTGCTGGAGCATAATTTCAGAGACCCAGATATGATAAGGATTCTTACTCCTACGCCATGGTAAATCTCTTTTATTTTCATCATACCAGGCGAGAAGTTTCTCACGGAAAGAAACAATCTTCTCCTCCGGCCACATGACGATACCGTATTCTTTCAAATCTAACATATCTCTAGTATATCACAGAAGATTCTAACTGTCCTTTTCCTAGTATTAGTACTCTTCGAAAATCAAATTCAAACCACGTCAACGTCGCCTTGCCGTAGGTATGGTTCCTGACTTCGTCAGTCTTATCTGCAACCTCAAAGCAGTGCTTTGAGCAACCTGCGGCTAGTTTCCTAGTTTGCTCTTTGATTTTCATTGAGTATAAAAAGCCTCTTCCCAAAGGAAAGAGGACTAAATCTTATTGATGAACAGCTTGGGCTGCTGTGATAAGGGTTAACTTGTAAACATCATCTGCATTACATCCACGAGAAAGGTCGTTAACTGGCTTGTTCAAACCTTGCAAAACAGGTCCAACAGCCGCAAAACCACCGAGACGTTCGGCCATCTTGTAGCCGATATTTCCTGCCTCGATACCTGGGAAGATGAAGACATTTGCTTGACCAGCTACCGTACTTCCAGGAGCTTTCAGAGCTGCAGTTTCTGGAACAAAGGCCGCATCAAATTGCAACTCACCATCGATTTCAAGGTCAGGGCGCAAGTCGTGAGCAATTTTAGTTGCTTCAACAACCTTATCGACGCTTTCTCCAAATCCTGAACCTTTAGTAGAATAGCTTAGCATAGCAATTTTAGGCTCGATTCCAAACATTTTAGCTGTGATTGCTGAGTTGATGGCAATTTCAGCCAAAGCTTCTGCGTCTGGATTAATGTTGATGGCACAGTCTCCAAAGAGGTAACGCTCCGTACCACGAACCATTAGAAAGGCACCTGAAGTACGAGTTACATTTGGGCGAGTTTTGATGATTTGAAGAGCTGGACGAACTGTTGAAGCTGTTGAGTGAATCGCTCCTGACACCATTCCATCAACCAAGCCCAAGTAAACCAACATAACACCAAAATAGTTGACATCTTCAACCAAAACCTTGCGTGCATCTTCTTCAGACATTTTGCCCTTGCGACGCTCCACTAAGGCAGCAACCATTTCTTCAAATTGAGGATAATGTTGAGGGTCAATGACTTCATAACCATCCATGATCCCTTCGATTTCAAGATAAATTTTAATTTTTTCAGGATTTCCAAGCAAAACAGGAATCACTTCTGTTTCTTTTACCAGGCGTTTAGTCGCTTGAAGAATACGAGGCTCTTCCCCTTCAGGGAGAACGATACGAGCATTTTTACCAACCAGGTTGGCTTTGAGACTTTCAAAAACTTCCATGAGTTTTCTCCTTTAAGATAATAATTATACTCTGAATTAGTTTTTATAGAGTATTAGTTGATAACTGGGTAATAAGGTTACTGAAATCATCCGGCAAGGGACTTTCTAACTGCAAGTCTTGCTCTAAAAATGGATGATAAAAAGATAGGTAATGGCAATGCAGGGCTTGGCGCTGAATTCCATCATCTAGACTACCACCGTACAAGTCATCACCCAACAAAGGAAAACCAATATGAGAAAAATGGACTCGGATTTGGTGGGTTCGACCAGTGTGCAGGCGAATGTCTACCAAATGAATATTCCCATAAGATGCTACAATCTTGTAAGAAGTATGAGCATACTTTCCACCTTTAGCTACCCGTCTGGTAATAATGGAATCTTCATCACGCGCAATCGGGGCAATAATTTCCCCCTCTGACTCCAAGTGTTCATCGCCTTTAACCAAAGCAAAATAGCGCTTCTCGATAGATTTCTTCTGCAACTGCTTGTCCAATCGTGCATGGGCATAGCCATGCTTGGCAAAAAGCATCAAGCCAGAAGTGTCCCTATCAAGTCGGGTCACAATGTGAACCTGCTGATTTTCGTAATTTTGCTTGACGAAGTAACCCTTGATAAAATTGGCAACGGTATTAGAGTGATTGACACTAGGAATAGAAGCCACTCCATAGGGTTTGTTCAAGACTAGAAAATGGTCATCCTCATAGAGAATATCCAGTGTACGCTCGATAGCTTCTAGAGTTTCAAAGCCTTCCTCAGCGGGAATATCAATGACAACGCAGTCTCCAATATCCAATAGATACGTCGCATTTTGTGGTTGGTCATTGACCAGAATAGCTCCGCCTCGAAACTTAATCTTAGCTAGCAGTCCCTTAGAAACTTCATGCTTTTTTAAGAAGGTCTTAACCTTGACGTGTTCATCTGCGATAAATTCAAACCTCATTCGTCCACCTCGCCGATAAAAGCATCCTTAACACGGTTCCAAAAACTGGTATGGCTCGGTGATGCGACAAAGTGAATTTTATGATGGTCGATTTGATACTCAATTCGCTCAATATTGCGGAAGGAATAAACGCTATTGTCAACCGAAATAGTATGGTAATCGTTTCTCGTTGGAATGAGTTCAATCTTATCCTTCTTAGGAACAATAATGGACGAACCCAGCGTTCGATAAACACGATTGTTAAGGCTAGCAATTTCCGTTAATTGCAAAGCTTCAATGGTTGGGTGTAAAACAGCTCCACCAAGCGACTTGTTATAGGCTGTACTACCAGTCGGTGTCGAAACTGTTAGCCCATCTCCACGAAAACGTTCAAAGTGGACACCGTTAATCACAACATCCGCCACCATGGTTCGATCAGACCTGCGGATACTGGCTTCATTTAGTGCTCTAAAAATCTTCACTTCACCATTTTCAAGAAAAACCTTCACATTCAGAACAGGGTAAGAGACTCTTGCTCCGGTATCTAGCTGCAAATTAGTCACTAGCTTGTCCAACTCAAAATCACGGTAGTCCGTATAGAAGCCCAAATGTCCAGTATGAACACCAATGAAGCGTACCTTGTCAAGCTGATTTTCGTACTTATGAAAGGCCGACAAGAGCATACCGTCCCCACCAATGGAGATGACAATGTCCGGATTGGTATCATTGAGTATAAACTGATTTCTCTTCAAACGATCTCGCAATTCATACAAAACCCTTTGACTCTGCGGTTTTCTATTTGCTATCAGGTCAATTCGTTTACCTGTATTCTTCATCTGTATCGTCACTGTTTCCTACACCGTCATTTAATTTTCTACTCAAAGGATCAAAAAGAGCCTGGGCTTCCTGGATATCATCTCGAATTTTACCCATTTCTTCATCCAACTGATGGGCAATTTTGGCAGTAATTTCCAGTCTCTTTTTAATTTCCTCTGGGAAATCCCCTTGGTACTTGTAGTTGAGAGAATGTTCTATCGTTGCCCAAAAATTCATAGCCAAGGTACGAATTTGAATTTCCGATAAAATGGTCTTAGCTCCATTAATGGTATCAACCGAATATTCAACTACCACATGATAGGAACGATAGCCTGAGGATTTTCGATGAGTAATGTAATCGCGCTCCTGTATGATCCGCATATCCTGACGTTTGCGCAAAATTTCCACTACTTCCTTAACGTCATCTACAAACTGGACCATCACACGTAAACCAGCAATATCCTGTAAATCGTGTTCTAAGGTCGCATAAGTAATACCACGTCGAGCCATTTTTTCCTTTATACTTTCAATTGGCTTAACTCGACCAGTCACAAACTCAATCGGAGAATGCTTATTTTGCTTACGATATTGCTTACGAATACCACGTAGTTTAATCTTTAACTCACCAACAGCTTGAATGTAAGGATCTAGAAATTCTTCCCATTCTAAGGTCATATATTCTCCCTTGTTCCCATATTATCCTTCAAAAATATCTTTGATTTTTTCTCCAGATTCATATACAATAAATACAATGCTTATTATACCATAAATCCGCTTTCAACGATAAAGAAAAGGTAAGAAAAATGAAACATTTAGAAATTGAATTGAAAACACTCTTGAAAAAAGATGAATACAATCGTCTAAAAGACCAGTTCACAGACGTCACTCCTGTTCTTCAAAAAAATTACTACATAGACACACCTGATTTTGAGCTGCGAGAAAAGAAAGTTGCTATGCGCATTCGAACCTTTGAAGACTGGGCAGAATTGACACTCAAAGTCCCGCAAAGTGTTGGAAACATGGAATACAATCAAAAATTGCAACTAAAAGATGCTGAAAACTATCTGAGCAAGGAAGAACTTCCTCAAGGGCTTGTGCTAGATGAATTGGCTAAACATGGTATCCAAAGTAAAAAATGGCAGGTCCTTGGTTGTCTAACAACGCTTCGCTATGAAATGCAAACAGCTATCGGTCTCATGGCACTGGATGAGAGTCAGTACCTTGATATGACAGATTACGAATTAGAGCTTGAAGTTGAAAATCACGAGCAAGGGAAACAAGATTTCCAGCAATTTTTAGAGGAAAATCAGATTGCTTATCAAAAAGCTCCCTCAAAATTGGTTCGATTTGTCAAAAGCATGAAAAATAGCTGAAATAATCTCTATTTTTTGGTAAAATAGAAAAGATAAAATACAAAATCCCAGTTCGTATAAGCTAGGCAGATATGACTAGGATTTAAAAAGTTTACAGAGGACGGTCTATAATGTCAGATAGAAAAAACATGAAACTTTTCGCACTCAACTCTAACCAAGAGATTGCACAGAAAATTGCTCAAGCTGTTGGTGTCCCACTTGGAAAACTATCATCACGTCAATTTTCAGATGGAGAAATCCAAGTAAATATCGAAGAAAGTGTCCGTGGTTATGATGTTTACATCATCCAATCAACAAGTTTCCCTGTTAACAACCACCTAATGGAGTTGCTTATCATGGTTGATGCTTGTGTTCGTGCAAGTGCGCACAGTATCAACGTTGTTCTTCCATATTTTGGCTATGCACGTCAAGACCGCATCGCTTCACCTCGTGAGCCACTTACAGCAAAACTAGTTGCCAATATGCTAGTTAAGGCTGGTGTCGATCGTATCCTTACGCTTGATTTGCATGCAGTTCAAGTTCAAGGATTCTTTGATATTCCTGTCGATAACCTCTTCACAGTTCCCCTATTTGCAAAACATTATTGCGATAAGGGCTTACTTGGCTCAGATGTTGTTGTCGTCAGCCCTAAAAATTCAGGTGTGAAACGTGCTCGTAGCTTGGCTGAATATCTTGATGCTCCTATCGCCATTATCGACTACCCTCAAGACGATGCAACTCGCAACGAAGGTTATATCATCGGTGATGTTGAAGGTAAGAAAGCTATCTTGATTGACGATATTTTAAATACAGGACGTACCTTCTCTGAAGCTGCTAAAATCGTTGAACGTGAAGGAGCTACAGAAATTTATGCTGTTTCTAGTCATGGTCTCTTCGTCGAAGGAGCTGCTGAACTTCTTGACGACACTAATATTAAGGAAATTCTTGTGACAGATTCAGTAGCAACAAAAGAAAAAACTCCTAAAAACGTATGCTACATCACTGCTAGTGAGTTAATTGGTGATGCCATCGTCCGTATCCACGAAAGAAAACCAGTCAGCCCACTCTTTGCCTACAATAAAAAGAAATAAGGTGATTCTTTGATTTATTTGGACAATGCTGCAACGACTCCTATGTCAGCAGTTGCTATTTCAGCGATGACCAAGGTGATGCAAGAAACCCACGGAAACCCTTCTAGTATTCATGGTCATGGTCGTCAAGCTGGCAAACTCTTGCGAGAAGCCCGTCAGGAACTAGCCCAGTTACTGGAGACAAAACCTCAACATATTTTTTTCACTTCTGGTGGGACTGAAGGAAACAATACTGCCATCATTGGCTACTGCCTTCGTCATCAAGAACAGGGAAAACATATCATCACAACTGCTATTGAGCACCATGCCGTCCTTGAAACCATTGATTACTTGGTTCAACACTTTGGTTTTGAAGTAACCATTATCCAACCAGAAAATCAAGAAATCACATCTCAACAAATTCAAAAAGCTTTACGTGACGATACGATTTTGGTTTCTACCATGTTTGCCAATAATGAGACAGGAAACCTACTGCCCATTGCTGAAATTGGCCAAATACTCAAGCAACACCCTGCTGCCTATCATGTCGATGCAGTTCAGGCTATTGGCAAAATCCCTATTCATCCAGAAGAATTGGGCATTGATTTTCTCACTGCTTCTGCCCATAAGTTCCATGGTCCTAAGGGAATCGGCTTTCTCTACGCATCTAGCATGGACTTTGATTCCTATCTCCATGGTGGAGACCAAGAACAGAAAAAACGTGCAGGGACTGAAAATCTGGCTGCTATCATAGGCATGGTTGCAGCCCTAAAAGAGGACCTAGAACAGCAAGAAGAACATTTTCAACATGTACAAAATCTAGAAACTGCCTTTCTGGCAGAGCTAGAGGGCATTCAATATTACCTGAATAGAGGCGAACACCCTCTCCCTTATGTTCTCAATATTGGATTTCCTGGTCAGAAAAATGATCTCTTACTCCTTCGTCTAGATTTAGCTGGAATTTCAATCTCTACTGGCTCAGCTTGTACAGCAGGTATTGTCCAATCCAGCCATGTTCTTGAAGCTATGTACGGAGCAAATTCAGAACGCTTGAAGGAATCCGTTCGTATCAGTTTGTCGCCACAAAATACTGTTGAAGACCTACATACCCTCGCAAAAACCTTAAAAGAAATTATCGGAGGTTAGCCATATGGCATTTGAAAAAACCATTCAGTTAAAAAATTGTCGTTACGACTACACTCTTAGCCCTTCTGTTAAAAAATTCACCCTTAAGGACAACACCTTTTTTGAGACTAAGGTTGGTAACTATGAATTGACTCGCCTTTTGGAAAAAGTTCCGAACAGCGGTGAGGGCTTCCAACTCAAAATCATCATTAACAAGGAACTTACAGGAGCTAAAATCAATATCACTGACAAGTTTGGTCTTCGTCTAGTTGATATTTTCAAATCAGAAGACCACCACATTCATCAGGAAAAATTCTACTTCCTCATGGATAGCTTGGTAGAACGTGGTGTCTTTACAAAATCGGAAAGATAGGTCCCATATGTTTGAACTGACCTATAAGGACAACTATCATGTAGAGCGTACACTCAAGTATGAGGATTATGAGGCTCTCATGCTGGCTCTGTCAGGATGTGTGACTCTGCCAGATACACTTTATGTGACTTCTTTGACCTTTAAGGGGCAGGAAGTTTACCAAGGACTGGTCGGAGACCTCTACCGTTTTCTATCACATGCAGATTTTTTACATCAAAACTAAGATTTTTCTTAGTTTTTTCTTGTTTTTGTTGATTTTTTCACAATGTTTCTATAAAATAGAAGAATAGAAAGGTTGTGATTTTGTGAAAGATAAACAGTCTGCTATTCCAAAAGCTACAGCGAAAAGACTCTCTCTCTACTATCGAATTTTTAAGAGATTTCATGCAGAAAAGATTGAACGTGCCAACTCTAAGCAAATTGCAGAGGCCATTGGGATTGATTCAGCGACCGTACGTCGTGATTTTTCCTATTTTGGTGAACTGGGTCGACGTGGATTTGGCTATGATGTCAAAAAACTGATGACATTTTTTGCCGATTTGCTCAATGATAACTCTATTACCAATGTCATGCTGGTAGGTATTGGAAATATGGGCCATGCCCTTCTCCACTACCGCTTCCACGAGCGTAACAAGATGAAAATTATCATGGCCTTTGACTTAGATGACCATCCCGAAGTCGGTACCCAAACTCCTGATGGAATTCCCATTTACGGAATTTCTCAAATCAAGGATAAAATCAAGGATGCTGATGTTAAGACTGCTATCCTGACCGTTCCCAGCATTAAGTCACAAGAGGTTGCTAATCTCTTGGTGGATGCTGGCGTGAAAGGAATTCTCAGTTTTTCACCAGTCCATCTGCATTTACCAAAAGACGTGGTCGTTCAGTATGTCGATTTGACAAGTGAACTCCAAACCCTCCTCTATTTCATGCGAAAAGAGGATTAGAAAGCGAACATCATTTTATGAAAAAACCAGTTATTGGGATTACAGGAAACGAAAAAACTCATCCAGATGATGACATCATGATGAGCTACGCAGCAAAAGGTTTTGTTGAAGGCGTTAAAGACGCTGGAGGGATTCCCATCATCCTACCGATTGGTGATCAAGAAATGGCCTGCCACTATATCAGTTTGATTGACAAGCTTATCTTGACAGGTGGGCAAAATGTTGATCCAAAATTCTATGGTGAACCGAAAACCATTGATAGCGATGATTATCACCTTCAAAGAGATATCTTCGAACTAGCCCTTATCAAGGAAGCTATTAAACAGAAAAAGCCTATTTTCTCCGTCTGTCGTGGGACTCAACTCTTTAACGTTGCCATGGGTGGAACTTTGTACCAAGATATCGAAGACCACTGGCAGGATTGTTCGGCTGAGTACACAACGCAACGCTTGGTGACAGAACCAGATACTGTTCTCCGAGAAATTTATGGAGAAATTTCCCATATCAATTCCTTCCACCATCAGAGCATCAAGGATTTAGCTCCAAATTTAAAAGTTGTAGCTCTTGATCCTAAAGATGGTATCATTGAAGCTGTCATGAGTACGGATGATGTTGCCTTTCTCGGTGTCCAATGGCATCCAGAATTTCTTTTTGAAAATCGTCCCAAAGATAAAAACCTCTTTGACTATGTTGTTAATGAACTTTAGATTAAATCCGTCTTTTCACGATAACTAAAGTAATTAGAATGAGAGACAATCAAATGGTCCAAGAGAACAATCCCCATCAGGTCACAGGCTTCTTTTACAAGTTTAGTCACATGATCATCATTTCGGCTAGGCGCTACCGCTCCTGAAGGATGATTGTGGACCAAAATGAGTGAAGTCGCCATATGCTTGATAGCATAGTGAAGAATCTCACGTGGTTCAGCAATACTGCGGGTAGCTGAGCCGATAAAAATGGTCTGTTGATGGATGATTTGATTTTGAGTATTGAGATAGAGCGCCACCAGGTGCTCTTGTTTTTTGTCCCCTAATTCCTGCTGCATCTTCTTGGCCAACTTTTGACTGCTGAGAATACTTTCCATCTCAAGGGTCTCATGTTTATGAATACGATGCCCCAGTTCAATCATAGCTTGTAATTCTATGGCCTTAACACGACCGATACCAGACAGACTCTGCAATTCCTGCAGGGTCATTTTTTTCAAATCCGTTAGACTTGAAAGATTGTTTAAAACTTTCTGGGCAATTTCAAAAACGCTAGCTTGACGTGTTCCTGTTCTGAGTAAAATAGCTAGCAACTCTTGATTACTGAGCGCTTCTACTCCTTCCTTGGCCAGTCTTTCTCTTGGCAACAGTGAATCTTCTTGGAATGAAATACTATACATAAAAATCCTCCTCACTTTATTATTCGTGAGAAGGATGGAAAATTATATTTTTTTCTCAATTGGGGCTACACTAGCCAAAAGTTTTTTCAAACCTACTTCTGGGAAATTGATTTTTAATTCCTGCGTAGCACCGCTACCTGAAACTTCCAGAACGGTTCCCTCTCCCCATTTCTTGTGGAGGGCAATGTCACCAATGGACCAATTTGTCTCGTTAGACGCTGATTTTGCACCAGCTGAAAATTGACCAAACGGGAGACCGCTTGACTGGATAGTTTTTGGTGCCGCGCCACGTTTACGGTCTTGGATGGCCTGGGCAAGACTCATACCTTGACCGAAGGCAACCCCACCACTGCTATAAGATGCCTTAAAGCTTGTATTGGCTGGACGGGCCAATCCTTGATACTCAAGCAAGTCTGAACTAATTTCATTAATAAAACGAGTCGGACGGTTGTAGTTGGTACGACCGAAAAGCAGGCGTGAGTTGGCATTAGTCAGAAAGAGAATTTTCTCTGCACGCGTAATTCCTACATAGGCCAGACGGCGTTCTTCTTCCAATTCATCTTGATCTTCAGCTGCACGGCTGAGTGGAAAAACATTTTCTTCCATCCCAATCAAAAAGACAACTGGAAACTCGAGACCTTTGGCAGCATGCAGGGTCATCAGGGTCACTTCTGATGTCTCCTGACTACCTGAATCTGTATCTGCAATTAAGGCCAAATCATTTAAGAAACGACTCAGCTTGTCCAGACCAGTTTCTTCTTCTGGCCCATCAGAGGTATCATCAAAGTTTTTCGTTACAGAAAGGAACTCTTCAATATTTTCAACCCTAGCCTTGCTTTCTAAAGTCGCTTGAGCATTTAGAATATCGACGTAAGCTGTTTTTTCTAAAACAGCCTCAACCAACTCTGTAATAGTTAATTGATCTAGCTGCTCTCGTAAATCTAGAATCATATTGGCAAAATCCCAGATAGACTGGGCTGCTTTACCCTTGATACCAGATAACATGATATTAGCTGAAGCATCTAGCATGGACATGTCTTGCATATTCGCAAAGTCACGGATTTTCTCAACTGTGCCTGGCCCAATTCCACGTTTCGGTTCGTTGATAATACGCTCAAAACTGATATTATCACTCAAATTAGCAATGAGATTGAGATAAGCGATAATATCGCGGATTTCCTTACGGCTGTAGAACTTTGTCCCACCAACCATGGTATAAGGAATGTTTGACTTGAGCAAGGCTTCCTCAATAGTACGGGACTGCGCATTAGTACGATAGAGAACTGCAAAATCCTTGTGAAGGAAGTTTTGACTCCGACCAAGTTCATCGATAGTT
Organism: uncultured Streptococcus sp.; assembly: GCA_963518035.1. Classification (GTDB taxonomy): domain Bacteria; phylum Bacillota; class Bacilli; order Lactobacillales; family Streptococcaceae; genus Streptococcus. The sequence goes on from CAUQIK010000006.1 coordinate 10,711, forward strand.
CTGGCTACAAATACAGCCTCATCTAGCTCATCATTGGCACGATAGTAAACGATTTGTTCCCCATCAGCGTTTTGAGTCCAGAGATTCTTAGGACGGCGATTTTTATTATTTTTAATAACCTCGTTAGCCGCTTGGAGAATGGTTTTAGTTGAACGGTAATTCTCCTCCAACAAAACAACCTTAGCCTGGGGATAATCCTTTTCGAAGTCCAAGATATTCTGCATATCAGCACCACGCCAACCGTAGATAGACTGGTCCGCATCCCCAACCACACAGATGTTTTTAAAGCGCGAAGCCAAGAGTTTGACCAATTGGTACTGGGCATGGTTGGTATCTTGGTACTCATCAACGTGGATATACTGGAATTTCTGCTGATAGTAGGTCAATACATCAGGATTTTGATCAAAGAGACGCAAGGTCAGCATAATCAAATCATCAAAGTCAACCGACTCCGACTGACGAAGCTCTTTCTGATAGGCTGTATAACACTGGGCCACGATTTGCGTATACATAACTCCGGCTTGAGCTGCATAAGCCACATCATCAATCAAATCATTCTTGGCATTGGAAATAGTCCCTAAGATGCTCCGTTCATTCCATTTTTTAGGATCTAAATTCAACTGCTTGAGAATGCGTTTCATGAGTGTTCGCTGTTCACCAGGATCTACAATAGTGAAATTGCGGTTGTAGCCAATATGGTCTGCATCCCGACGCAAAATACGAACACACATGGAGTGGAAGGTCGCAATCAGACAGTCCTGAGTAGCTGGATTGAGGTTATAAGCACGCTCCTTCATCTCACGCGCAGCCTTATTAGTAAAGGTAATGGCCAAGATATTCCACGGATTGACCATCTTTTCATCAATCAAATAAGCAATGCGGTGGGTCAAAACTCGGGTCTTTCCAGAACCAGCCCCTGCCATGATTAACAAGGGACCTTCTGTCGTTTTCACCGCCTCAGCCTGACGGTCATTCATTCCATTTAATAATGCGTTCATCTTCTCTTCCTTACTCTTGAAGTCAATATTTCTATTATATCAGAATTCAAGGAAAATATCTTTACCTAGACTGGTTACGTGTAGAAGGCAACTTCTTATATCTAGATAAAAAATGAGCTTGGATATTATTTCCAAACTCATTTATTACTCAATGAAAATCGAAGTGCAAACTAGGAAGCTAGCCGCAGGCTGTACTTGAGTACGGCAAGGTGAAGCTGACGTGGTTTGAATTTGATTTTCGAAGAGTATAAAGTCAATTACAATATACTAGAACAAGCCTAATACTGTTCCATCACTTTCAACATCCATGTTGAGAGCTGCTGGACGTTTTGGTAGGCCTGGCATGGTCATGACATCGCCAGTTAAGGCAACGATAAAGCCTGCACCTAATTTTGGTACCAATTCACGAATGGTAATTTCAAAGTTTTCAGGTGCTCCAAGTGCATTTGGATTGTCTGAGAAGCTATACTGAGTCTTAGCCATACAGATTGGCAATTTGTCCCAACCGTTTTGAACGATTTGAGCGATTTGTGTTTGAGCTTTCTTCTCAAAGTTCACTTTGCTACCACGATAGATTTCAGTAACAATCTTTTCAATCTTTTCTTGGACAGAAAGGTCATTGTCATACAAACGTTTATAGTTAGCTGGGGTTTCAGCGATAGTTTTGACAACTGTTTTGGCAAGTGCTACTCCACCTTCTGCACCATCAGCCCAGACACTTGCTAGTTCAACTGGCACATCAATAGAAGCGCAGAGTTCTTTTAAGGCTGCGATTTCTGCTTCAGTATCAGAGACAAATTCGTTGATAGCAACAACTGCTGGAATTCCGAACTTACGAATATTTTCAACGTGGCGTTTCAAGTTAGCAAAACCGGCACAAACAGCTTCTACGTTTTCTTCTGTAAGAGCGTCTTTAGCTACGCCACCATTCATCTTAAGGGCACGAAGGGTTGCGACAATAACTACTGCATCTGGAGAAGTTGGCAAGTTTGGTGTCTTGATATCAAGGAATTTTTCAGCACCAAGGTCAGCACCAAAACCAGCTTCTGTGACTGTGTAATCAGCCAAGTGAAGGGCTGTTGTCGTTGCCAAAACAGAGTTACATCCGTGAGCAATATTGGCAAATGGACCACCGTGCACAAAGGCAGGTGTACCGTAAATTGTCTGAACCAAGTTCGGCTTAATAGCATCCTTCAAAATCAAAGCCAAGGCACCTTCTACCTGTAAATCACCTACAGAAACAGGTGTACGGTCATATCGATATCCAATAACGATATTGGCCAAACGACGTTTCAAGTCCTCGATATCCGTTGCCAGACAAAGAATTGCCATGATTTCAGAAGCAACTGTAATATCAAAACCATCCTCACGAGGAATTCCGTTTAGAGGACCACCAAGCCCAACTGTTACATGACGAAGTGCACGGTCGTTCAAGTCCACTACACGTTTCCAGAGGATACGACGTTGGTCAATTCCCAACTCATTTCCTTGGTGCAAGTGGTTGTCAATCAAGGCAGAAAGCGCATTGTTGGCAGTTGTAATGGCATGCATGTCCCCTGTAAAGTGGAGGTTGATGTCTTCCATTGGCAGAACTTGGGCATAACCACCACCAGCTGCACCACCCTTAATCCCCATTACTGGACCAAGAGATGGTTCGCGGATAGCGATCATGGTTTTCTTGCCGATTTTGTTTAAGGCATCTGCAAGACCAATGGTAATGGTTGATTTTCCTTCACCTGCAGGCGTTGGGTTGATGGCAGTAACCAAGATCAATTTCCCAACTGGATTGCTCTCAACTGCACGAATTTTATCAAAGCTGAGCTTAGCCTTGTACTTTCCGTACAACTCCAAATCGTCGTAAGAAATACCCAGTTTCTCTACAACATCAACGATTGGCTTCAACTCAATACTCTGTGCGATTTCAATATCTGTTTTCATTCAAAACTCCTCTAACCTCTTATATGATAATTCATTATAACACAAAACAAGATTTTTAACATCCTAAAACTCTCTAAACGTTCGTAAATATCCCTATTTTTAAGGTTTTTAGAGTCCTTTCTTAAATTTTATATGGCTTTATAGTTTGAAACTATATTCTTTCCTTTTACCAAAATTTTATCACTTTCATTTTACTTACCGTTTATTTTTGTGTACAATAGTGCTATGAAAATTTTAGTTACATCGGGCGGTACCAGTGAAGCCATCGATAGCGTCCGCTCTATCACTAACCATTCTACCGGTCGTTTGGGGAAAATCATCACAGAAACCTTGCTTGCTGCAGGGCATGAAGTTTGTTTAATAACGACAAAAAGAGCTTTGAAACCAGAATCCCATCCCAACCTAAGTATTCGAGAAATTAACAATACCAAGGACCTTCTACTGGAAATGCAAGAACGTGTTCAGCATTATCAGGTCTTGGTCCACTCAATGGCTGTTTCTGACTACACTCCTGTTTATATGACAGGGCTTGAGGAAGTCCAAGCTAGCTCCAATCTAGAAGAATTTTTAAGCAAGCAGAATCATCAAGCTAAGATTTCTTCAACTGATGATATTCAGATTTTATTCCTGAAAAAAACACCAAAAATCATCTCTCTAATCAAGGAATGGAATCCTGCTATTCATCTGATTGGTTTCAAACTACTGGTTGATGTCTCTGAGGATTATCTCATCGAGATTGCCCGAAAAAGTCTTACCAAGAACCAAGCAGACTTGATTATCGCAAATGACCTGTCTCAAATTTCAGCAGATCAACATCGTGCAATCTTTGTTGAGAAAGATCAGCTTCAAACAGTCCAGACTAAAGAAGAAATTGCAGAACTCCTCCTTGAAAAAATTCAAGCCTACCATTCATAGAAAGGAAAGCTATGGCACATATTCTCTTGGCTGTAACGGGCTCAATCGCCTCTTATAAGTCAGCAGATTTAGTCAGTTCGCTTAAAAAACAAGGTCATCAAGTCACTGTCTTAATGACCCAAGCTGCTACAGAGTTTATCCAACCTTTGACACTACAGGTACTCTCACAGAATTCCGTCCACCTGGATGTCATGAAGGAACCCTATCCTAATCAGGTTAATCATATCGAACTGGGAAAAAAAGCAGATTTATTTATCGTAGTCCCTGCAACAGCTAACACTATTGCAAAACTAGCTCACGGCTTTGCGGACAACATGGTGACCAGTACGGCTCTAGCCTTGCCAAGTCATATCCCAAAACTCATCGCACCAGCAATGAATACAAAAATGTATGACCATCCGGCGACTCAGGCTAATTTGAAAACATTAGAAAGCTACGGCTATCAGCTGATTGCTCCTAAGGAATCCCTACTAGCTTGTGGAGACCACGGACGAGGAGCCTTAGCTGACCTCACAATTATTTTAGAAAGAATAAAGGAAACTCTCGATGAAAAAACGCTCTAATATTGCACCTATTGCTATCTTTTTTGCAACCATGCTTGTGATTCATTTTCTAAGCTCACTTATCTTTAACCTTTTTCCATTCCCCATCAAACCGACCATCGTTCATATTCCTGTCATTATTGCTAGCATTATTTACGGTCCACGAGTTGGGGTTACACTTGGATTTTTGATGGGGCTACTTAGCTTGACCGTTAACACTATTACGATTCTACCAACAAGCTACCTCTTCTCACCATTCGTCCCAAATGGAAACATCTACTCAGCTATCATTGCCATCGTCCCACGTATTTTGATTGGTTTAACTCCTTATCTAGTTTATAAACTGATGAAAAACAAGACTGGTCTGATTCTAGCTGGTGCCCTTGGTTCACTTACCAATACAGTCTTTGTACTTGGTGGAATTTTCTACCTTTTTGGAAATGTTTTTGATGGTAATATCCAAAAACTCCTAGCAACTGTTATCTCAACAAATTCGATTGCCGAATTAGTCATTTCCGCAGTTCTAACCCTAGCCATTGTTCCAAGACTACAAACCTTGAAGAAATAAAAATAATCTCCGCTTTCAAACTTGAAGGTGGAGATTTTGCTCTATACAGTTTCTTTTTAGTGAAATCTTTACCAATATTTATACTCAATGAAAATCAAAGTGCAAACTAGGAGGCAAGCTGCAGGTTGCTCAAAACACGGTTTTGAGGTTGTGGATTGAAGCTGACGTGGTATGAAGAGATTTTATAAAAGTATTAACTTAAAAACGACCTATAACCCCAAGTAAATTCTTGCTTTATTGTCTTGCTTATTGTACTATACTAGTGTATATACAATTAAAAAGGAGATTCTGATGAATACAAGGAAAAAGACACAATTTATGACAATGACTGCCCTCTTAACGGCTATTGCAATTTTGATTCCAATTGTTATGCCTTTCAAGATTGTCATTCCACCTGCTTCCTATACTTTAGGAAGCCACATCGCTATTTTTATTGCTATGTTCTTGTCGCCCTTGATGGCAGTTTTTGTCATCCTAGCCTCTAGTTTTGGATTTTTGATGGCTGGCTATCCCATGGTGATCGTTTTTCGAGCTTTTTCCCATATCTTTTTTGGGACTTTGGGGGCTCTTTACCTACAAAAATTCCCCGATACCCTAGATAAACCAAAAGCTTCCTGGATTTTCAACTTTGTGTTAGCGCTTGTCCATGCCCTTGCTGAAGTATTAGCTTGTATCGTTTTTTATGCAACTTCCGGTACCAATGTAGAAAATATGTTTTATGTTCTATTTGTGCTAGTTGGATTTGGCACAATTATTCATAGTATGGTAGACTATACATTAGCACTAGCTGTCTATAAAGTGCTTCGAAAACGCCGTTAAAAGGAAGAACTATGACAAAAGATCGCAAACAAGCCCTGCTCCAACTCTTGAAAGAAGCTCCTAAAGCCCTCAATGGCCAAAGTTTAGCTGAACATTTTCATGTTACACGCCAGGTCATTGTGCAGGACATTGCAATTTTGAGAGCCGATGGCGCTCCTATCCTATCCACTAATCGTGGCTACGTCTATAAGCAAATTGAAACCAATCCTTATGTTCACAAACTTTTCAAAGTGAAACATGAAGTTGAAGAAATCGGTCAGGAACTCCTTGCTATCGTTGATAATGGTGGACGTGTTCAAAATACCTTGATTGACCATCCCGTCTATGGAGAAATTGAAACCTTGCTGAAACTGTCTTGTCGCAGAGATGTGCAACATTTTCTAGAACAAGTCGAGCATTCTGATTTTAAACCTTTATCTGAATTGACAGATGGTGTCCATTACCACCTAGTTGAAGCCGAAACACAACAAGACCTCCACTATATTGAGGAGGCCTTGGATCAGCTCGGTTATTTAGTAAAAGACTAGAAAATTTTCTTTTCCCAATCGTCTTCTGTACGGCGAGGGTAGAAAAATTCAGATTTGTCAGGAGCTTCCATCATCTCCATCAAAGGTAGCATATCATAGGCCAGATCCAAATTTGGAATCTGGTCTTTTTGCACCCAAGAAACTTCTCCTTCATCTGAAGATTGAAGAGTTCCAGTAAACTCGGTCGCCTTGTAACAAAAGACGATATAGCGCCCGCCTGTATCCAGAGGCCAATTTTTAATGCCTACCAGTTGAGGATTTTGGATAGTCAATCCTGTTTCTTCGTAGATTTCACGAATGACAGACTCCTCAAAAGCCTCACCATTTTCAACATGGCCTCCTGGAAAGGCATAACCAGACCAGCGATTGGTTTCAGGAGCGCGATACTGCATCACCACGCGCTTGGTTTCGATATCTTCAATCAGACAAATATTTGTTAAAATCGTTAATTGGGAACGGGACATATTTTCTCCTTTAGGTAATATTCTAATCCAACGCCTTGACTTCCAACATCATATCCCGAATCTGAGCTGCCAGTTCAAAGTCAAGCACTTCGACGGCTTCTTGCATTTGTTTTTCTAGTTTCTTGACTAGTTCTTTGCGCTCTTGTTTGTTGAGGCTGTTGATATCGACTTCCTTATCCTCTTCTTTAGCAACTGCCTTAGTTACAGCGATCAGGTCACGGATTTCTTTCTTAATGGTTTGTGGAACGATACCATGCTCTTCATTATAAGCCATCTGGATTTTGCGACGGCGGGCAGTTTCATCGATAGCACGTTGCATAGACTGAGTAACAGTGTCCGCATACATGATGACATGGCCTTCGCTATTACGGGCAGCACGTCCAATAGTCTGGATAAGTCCACGCTCGTTACGAAGGAAGCCTTCCTTATCAGCATCGAGAATCGCTACGAGGCTCACTTCAGGAACGTCAATTCCTTCACGAAGGAGGTTGATTCCAACCAAGACATCAAAGACACCCAAGCGCAGGTCACGGATAATCTCTGTCCGCTCCAAAGTCTTGATATCCGAGTGCATGTACTTGACCTTGATGCCCATTTCCTTGAAGTAGTCGGTTAAGTCCTCTGCCATTTTCTTGGTCAAGGTGGTGATAAAGGTTCGCTCGTTCTTTTCAACACGGGCATTGATTTCACCTAAGAGATCATCAATCTGTCCCATAGTCGGACGGACTTCCACCTCAGGATCCAAGAGTCCCGTTGGACGAATGATTTGCTCAATTATTGTCTCAGTCTGTTCATTTTCATAGTCACCAGGTGTCGCTGAAACGTAAACAATCTGATGAACGTGACTCTCAAACTCCTCCCGACGGAGAGGACGATTGTCCAGTGCTGACGGCAAACGGAAACCATAATTAACCAGCATTTCCTTACGCGAACGGTCCCCATTGTACATGCCCTTGATTTGTCCCATGGTCATGTGACTTTCATCAATCATAATCAAGAAATCATCTGGGAAAAAGTCGAGAAGGGTATAAGGAGGCTCTCCTTCACTACGTCCATCCATGTGGCGTGAATAGTTTTCAACCCCGTTGGTATAGCCCATCTCACGCAACATTTCGATATCATACTCTGTCCGCTGTTTCAAACGTTGGGCTTCTAGCAATTTACCTTCCTTTTCAAAGATAGCTAGTTGCTCTTCTAATTCGGTCTGAATTTTAGCAATGGCAACTTCCATATGGTCGTCATTGGTCACAAAGTGAGTAGCTGGGAAAATCGCCAAATGATCCACTTCTCCCAAGACCTGACCTGTTAAAGCTTCAACCTCACGAATACGGTCAATTTCGTCTCCAAAAAATTCTACTCGAAAGGCGTGTTCATCACGGGAAGCTGGGAAAATCTCTACCACATCCCCACGAACGCGAAATCTTCCCCGTTGGAAATCAATATCATTACGTTCAAACTGGATATCAACCAAGTCATTCAAGAGTTTATCACGAGAAATTTCAAGACCTGGACGCAGACTAACGACACTATCAGCGTATTCCTTGGGCGAACCCAAACCATAGATACAAGAGACTGAGGCAACGACAATAACATCATTACGCTCCAAAAGGGCTGAAGTCGCTGAGTGGCGGAGTTTGTCAATCTCGTCATTGACAGAACTATCCTTTTCAATATATGTATCGCTAGAAGGCACATAGGCCTCAGGTTGGTAATAATCATAGTAAGATACGAAGTACTCAACTGCATTTTCAGGAAAAAATTCCTTAAATTCTCCATAGAGCTGACCAGCAAGCGTCTTATTGTGGGCAATAACCAGAGTAGGTTTATTGACTTTGGAAATGACTTGACTCATGGTATAGGTCTTCCCTGTACCAGTCGCCCCCATCAGAATCTGAGCTTTTTCTCCACCCTCTATATTATCTACCAACTGCTCAATAGCTTGAGGTTGGTCTCCTGAAGGTTGATATTTTGATACTAGTTTAAATTGATTGTCTGTAATGCGGTTAATCATAAGAATCCTCTCTCGATGTGCTATTCCTATTTTAGCATACTTGTAGCATTTTCACGAAGAAAAGGACGGACCGAAGTCACATCCTTTCATTTTCTTTCTTTAATTGATAAGCAAGATAGATAATCAGCAGTAACAAGACTAGACTTGTCATGATAGAACCTTCTATGCCAAAAGAACCACCTGATAGCCAGCCTTGATTGCCTTGTGGTAAAAAGGTCATCAGAGACGTTCCTGATGGTTGACCACTAACTAAAATCCCAAAGAGATTTCCCTGAGCAAAATTCCAGGCTCCATGAATACCTGCTACACCCCAAACTGTATCAGTTTTGAGAAGGTAAAGAGCCATGGCAACTCCGAATAAGAAGAGATTCATTAGAGATAGAGGTGTTAGACCAGAATTGCCCATATGAAGCAGGGTAAAGAACAGGCTAGATATAAGAACAGCAAGTTTTAGATTGGTTCTTGAGGCCAATTGAGGAAGGAGCCAAGCACGGGCCACCACTTCTTCTGTTGTCCCCTGTAAAATCCAAAATGGGATAGTAAAGACGACAAAGGCAAGCGAATAAGGATTCAAGTGAATGGACTCCAAGCGATATTGCCCTAATGCTACTAAACCTAACAAGGTCAGAAGAAAAAGTGCCAGACCTAAACCAAATCCCTTAAGAAGATTACTGAGGAAATTTTCTTTATAAAATCCCAAGGTTCGAATAGGTCTTTTCTCAACTTTTCTAGTCCATCTGAACACAGTGTTGAGAATAAAACCAAAGGCCAGCAATTCTAAGATTAAATGAAAGTCACTTGTTTTATCCATCAAGCTCTGCTGCAAAGTCTGCAAGTAGGTTGCAAAAGCTTGACCAGCCTCTCCAAAATTTCTAGCAAGTCCGATGAGAGCTAACAAACTAATACCATATAAAGTATAAGCCACAAACTCTCCTATAAAGACAAAAGCAAAGGCTAACAAGGGGCTTGTGTAGAGGTTTAACCGCATTTGAGAAGCTTGGAAGTCTTTAAAAATTCTTTTGTTCTTCACATCTCCGTCCTCTTTTCTTCCATTATATACTATTATTATAGCACTTTGTGATAGCAGTTCAAGAAAGAAATAAAGGACTTTTATGTTATATCTTCTAACATAAAAACTCCTAGATTTGCATTTTTTAGTTTTTTCTGATATAATGGGAAAATATTCGGAAAAGGAGACTAAAAATGAAGAAAAAATTTCTAGCATTTTTGCTAATTTTATTCCCAATTTTCTCATTAGGTATTGCAAAGGCAGAAACTATTAAGATTGTGTCTGATACCGCCTATGCACCTTTTGAGTTTAAAGATTCAGATCAAACTTATAAAGGAATTGATGTTGACATTATCAACAAAGTCGCTGAGATTAAAGGATGGAATATTCAGATGTCCTATCCTGGATTTGACGCAGCGGTAAATGCGGTTCAAGCTGGTCAAGCTGACGCTATCATGGCAGGGATGACAAAGACTAAAGAACGTGAAAAAGTCTTCACCATGTCTGATACTTACTATGATACAAAAGTTGTCATTGCAACTACAAAGGCACACAAGATTAGCAAGTACGACCAATTAACTGGCAAAACCGTTGGTGTTAAAAACGGAACTGCTGCTCAACGTTTTCTTGAAACAATCAAAGATAAATACGGCTTTACTATTAAAACATTTGACACTAGTGATTTGATGAACAACAGCTTGAGTGCTGGTGCCATCGATGCCATGATGGATGACAAACCTGTTATCGAGTATGCCATTAACCAAGGCCAAGACCTCCATATTGAAATGGATGGTGAAGCTGTAGGTAGCTTTGCTTTCGGTGTTAAAAAAGGAAGCAAATACGAGCACCTAGTCACTGAATTTAACCAAGCCTTGGCTGAAATGAAAAAAGATGGTAGTCTTGATAAAATCATCAAGAAATGGACTGCATCATCATCTTCAGCAGTGCCAACTACAACTACTCTTGCAGGCTTAAAAGCTACTCCTGTTAAAGCTAAATACATCATTGCCAGCGATTCTTCTTTTGCACCTTTTGTTTTCCAAAACTCAAGCAACCAATTTACTGGTATTGATATGGACTTGATTAAGGCCATCGCTAAAGACCAAGGTTTTGAAATTGAAATTACCAACCCTGGTTTCGATGCCGCTATCAGTGCTGTTCAAGCTGGTCAAGCTGATGGTATCATTGCTGGTATGTCTGTCACAGATGCTCGTAAGGCAACTTTTGACTTTTCAGAATCCTACTACACCGCCAATACTATCCTTGGTGTCAAAGAATCAAGCACTATTGCGTCTTATGAAGATTTAAAAGGAAAGACAGTCGGTGTTAAAAACGGAACTGCTTCTCAAACCTTCCTAACAGAGAATCAAAGCAAATACGGTTACAAAATCAAAACCTTTGCTGATGGTTCGTCAATGTATGACAGTTTAAACACTGGTGCCATTGATGCCGTTATGGATGATGAGCCTGTTCTCAAATATTCTATCAGTCAAGGGCAAAAATTGAAAACACCAATCGCTGGAACTCCAATCGGTGAAACAGCCTTTGCCGTTAAAAAAGGAGCAAATCCAGAATTGATTGAAATGTTCAACAACGGACTTGCAAACCTTAAAGCAAACGGAGAATTCCAAAAGATTCTTGATAAATACCTAGCTAGCGAATCTTCATCTGCATCAACAAGCACTGTTGATGAGACAACTATCTGGGGCTTGCTTCAAAACAACTACAAACAACTCCTTAGCGGGCTTGGTATCACTCTTGCTCTAGCTCTTATCTCATTTGCTATTGCTATTGTTATCGGGATTATCTTCGGTATGTTTAGCGTTAGCCCCTACAAATCTCTTCGTGTTATCTCTGAGATTTTCGTTGATGTTATCCGTGGTATTCCATTGATGATTCTTGCAGCCTTCATCTTCTGGGGAATTCCAAACTTCATCGAGTCTATCACAGGCCAACAAAGCCCAATAAACGACTTCGTAGCCGGTACTATTGCTCTATCGCTCAATGCAGCCGCTTATATCGCTGAAATCGTTCGTGGTGGTATTCAGGCCGTTCCAGTTGGCCAAATGGAAGCCAGCCGAAGCTTGGGTATCTCTTATGGAAAAACCATGCGTAAGATTATCCTGCCACAAGCAACTAAATTGATGTTGCCAAACTTTGTTAACCAATTCGTTATCGCTCTTAAAGATACAACTATCGTATCTGCTATCGGTTTGGTTGAACTCTTCCAAACTGGTAAGATTATCATCGCCCGTAACTACCAAAGTTTCAAGATGTATGCAATCCTTGCTATCTTCTATCTTGTAATTATCACACTTTTGACTAGACTAGCGAAACGCTTAGAAAAGAGGATTCGTTAATGGCAAAACTAAAAATTGATGTAAATGATTTACACAAGCACTATGGAAAAAATGAAGTTTTAAAAGGAATTACGACTAAGTTCTATGAAGGAGATGTCGTTTGTATCATCGGTCCTTCAGGTTCTGGTAAATCGACCTTCCTTCGTAGCCTCAACCTTCTAGAAGAAGTCACTAGTGGTCACATCACTGTGAACGGTTATGACTTAACTGAAAAAACAACCAACGTTGACCACGTCCGTGAAAATATCGGAATGGTTTTCCAACACTTCAATCTCTTCCCACACATGTCTGTATTGGACAACATTACCTTTGCTCCTATTGAGCACAAGTTGATGACTAAGGAAGAAGCTGAGAAATTGGGAATGGAGTTGCTTGACAAGGTTGGGCTAGCAGATAAAGCTAATGCTAATCCAGATAGCCTATCAGGTGGTCAAAAACAACGTGTGGCTATCGCTCGTGGACTAGCAATGAATCCAGACATCATGCTCTTTGATGAACCAACTTCTGCCCTTGACCCTGAGATGGTCGGAGACGTACTAAACGTTATGAAGGAATTGGCTGAGCAAGGTATGACCATGATTATCGTAACCCATGAGATGGGATTTGCTCGTCAGGTTGCCAACCGTGTTATCTTTACTGCAGATGGTGAATTCCTTGAAGACGGAACACCTGATCAAATCTTTGATAACCCACAACACCCACGTCTGAAAGAGTTCTTGGACAAGGTCTTAAACGTCTAAACTCAAACTGTAAGGATTTCCTTGCAGTTTTTTTCTATCTCGTATTGGATTTTTTGATTTTTCGGAAAATTATGTTAGAATTAAGTTTATGAAATGAGGTTTCCTCATACCTAGCAAGACTAGGAATAAAAATAGAAATTAGGTAGCTAGATGTCATCTAAGGTTATTGTTACAATTTTCGGTGCGAGTGGAGACCTGGCTAAACGCAAGCTCTACCCTTCCCTTTTTAGACTATATAAATCCGGCAATCTTTCCGAGCACTTTGCTGTCATTGGAACTGCCCGTCGTCCTTGGAGCAAGGAATATTTTGAATCTGTTGTAGTCGAATCCATCCTTGATTTGGCAGATAGTACCGAACAGGCTCAGGAGTTCGCTAGTCACTTCTACTATCAAAGTCATGATGTCAACGATACAGAACACTACATTGCTCTACGTCAATTGCAGGCTGAACTAAATGATAAGTACCAAGCTGAACACAACAAGCTCTTCTTCTTGTCTATGGCACCTCAGTTCTTTGGAACTATCGCAAAACACCTCAAGTCTGAAAACATTGTGGATGGTAAAGGTTTTGAGCGCTTAATCGTTGAAAAACCATTTGGTACAGATTACGCAACTGCAAGCAAGTTGAATGACGAACTCCTAGCAACATTTGACGAAGAACAAATTTTCCGTATTGACCATTATCTTGGTAAGGAAATGATTCAAAGTATCTTTGCAGTCCGCTTTGCAAACTTGATTTTTGAAAACGTTTGGAACAAGGACTTTATCGACAATGTTCAAATTACCTTTGCGGAGCGCTTGGGTGTAGAAGAACGTGGTGGCTACTATGACCAATCTGGTGCACTCCGTGACATGGTACAAAACCATACACTACAACTTCTTTCTCTCCTTGCTATGGACAAGCCAGCAAACTTCACAAAAGACGAGATTCGTGCTGAGAAGATTAAGGTCTTTAAAAACCTCTATCATCCAACGAATGAAGAGCTTAAAGAACACTTTATCCGTGGTCAATACCGTTCAGGTAAGATTGATGGCATGAAATATATCTCTTATCGTAGCGAGCCAAATGTAAATCCAGAATCAACAACAGAAACCTTTGCATCTGGTGCCTTCTTTGTAGACAGCGATCGATTCCGTGGTGTTCCTTTCTTCTTCCGTACTGGTAAACGTCTGACTGAAAAAGGAACTCATGTCAACATCGTCTTTAAACAAATGGACTCTATCTTTGGTGAACCACTTGCTCCAAATATTTTGACCATCTATATCCAACCAACAGAAGGTTTCTCTCTTAGCCTAAATGGGAAACAGGTAGGAGAAGAATTCAACTTAGCTCCTAACTCACTGGATTACCGTACAGATGCGACCGCAACTGGTGCTTCTCCAGAACCATACGAAAAATTGATTTATGATGTCCTAAACAACAACTCAACTAACTTTAGCCACTGGGATGAAGTTGGTGCGTCATGGAAATTGATTGACCGTATCGAAGAGCTCTGGGCTGAAAATGGTGCCCCACTTCATGACTATAAAGCTGGAAGCATGGGACCTCAAGCTAGCTTTGACTTACTTGAAAAATTCGATGCCAAATGGACTTGGCAACCAGATATCGCCTATCGTCAAGATGGTCGTTTAGAATAAAAAAATTTCCTGCAAGTTTATACCTTGCAGGATTTTTGCTTCTGATTAGATTAAGCCTTCCAAGAGACCCTTCATAAAGTTTTCTGAGTTAAATTCTCCAATATCATCGATTTTTTCACCAAAACCAATCAATTTTACAGGAATATTGAGTTCTTCACGAATAGCTAGAACAACACCACCTCGAGCAGTTCCATCAATCTTAGTCAAGACAATTCCAGTTAATGGAGTGATTTTTGAAAATTCTTTGGCCTGTACAAGAGCGTTTTGACCTGTTGATGCATCAAGTGCCAAGAAGGTTTCATGCGGAGCTTCGGGCACAACACGTTTGATAATACGACCAATCTTCTCCAACTCAGCCATGAGGTTGTCCTTGTTTTGCAGACGACCAGCGGTATCAATCATAAGAATATCGATACCTTCAGCTACGGCACGTTCCATTCCATCAAAGACTACACTGGCTGGGTCAGCTTTCTCAGGTCCAGTCACTACTGGAACATCTACTCGTCGACCCCATTCAGCTAGCTGGGCTACCGCCCCTGCACGGAAGGTATCTGCCGCAACCAGCATGACCTTCTTACCAGCTTGTTTGTAGCGGTGGGCTAGTTTCCCGATAGAAGTTGTTTTCCCGACACCATTAACACCGACAAAGAGCATGACTGTCAAGCCATCTTGGAAGTGGATACTTTCATCATAGTTGCCATCCTTTTCATAAAGCTCAACCAATTTCTCAATGATGACACGACGTAGTGCGTCGGGTTTCTTAGCGTTTTCAAGCTTGGCTTCGTAACGTAACTCCTCTGTTAAGTTAGAAGCCACCTGGACACCAACGTCACTCATGATGAGTAGTTCTTCCAGTTCCTCGAAAAATTCTTCGTCAACAGAACGGAAATTAGCAAAGAAAGCATTCAAGCGAGCACCAAAGCCTGTACGAGTCTTTTTAAGACTACGGTCATATTTTTCCTGAACAGTTTCTTCTACTTGAGGCGTTTCTGGTTCAAGCACTTCAGAATTATTTTCTTCTACAGTATCTAGGAGCTCCGTATTCTCTTCCTCTGTGACTTCTTCTGAGTTTGGAAATTCTTCTATTTCTTCTTGAGAAACTTCTACAGTTGGTTCTGAATCCAGACTTTCTTCAACTGTGTCTTGATTTTCCTCTTCTTGGAGCACAGCTTCTTCAGAACTTTCAACTTCTGCTTCTTCATGAGGAAGTTCCTCAGCTTCTGTTAAGGCTGGCTCAACATCTTCAGACAAATCAAGATTTTCCAGAGCTTCTTTTACAACTTCTTCGATTTTAGGTTCTTCTTTTTTTCCGAATAGACGGTCAAACAATCCCATATCTTAGTTCTCCTTTAGCACATATTCTTCGATAGCCCAGGCAACAGCTTCTTCATCATTGGTCATTGAAGTCACTACATTTGCGACTGCCTTGACTTCAGGAACAGCGTTTTGCATGGCAACACCGAGCCCTGCCCACTCAATCATAGAAAGGTCATTAGCCTCATCACCACATGCCATAACTTGGCTTTGGTCGATTCCAAGATGGCTGATTAGTTTTGCCAAACCTGTTGCTTTATGAACATTCTTTGGTGACCACTCTAGCAACATTTCACGTGATTTAAAGATTTCATATTGGTCAAACAATTCTGGAGAAATCTTCTGAATAGCTGCATCCAAGGGTTCTTGAGGAAAGGCAGTCACGCATTTATTGTAGGTCGTTTGACTAGACAAGTCTGCAAAGTCCACTGGAACAAAGGTCAATGCTGGATTGAATTTGGCATAAAGACTTTCTTGGTCCGATTGAATTTGATAAACAGTTCCTTCTGAGATGGCATCAAGAGGCAGTGATAATTTCTCTGTTTCCTCATACAAGCGTGCCACATCATCATATGAAAAAACTGTCTTATCAAGGATTTCACCTGTATTTTTCTGAACTAATCCACCATTAAAGGTAATCGTATACTCATCTTCCTGACCGTCAGTCCCTAGCTCATGGAGAAAGAAATCCATAGCTTTTAAGGGACGACCAGTGGTCAATACGACCTTGATACCACGGTCACGCGCAGCTTTCAGGGTTGCCTTGGTACGATCCGTCAGCCTTTTATCAGTAGTCAGCAAGGTCCCGTCCAAGTCCAATGCGATTAATTTTATATCTGCCATTATAATCCCTCCATATAAGCTATAACCGACTGGTCCTTATGGTGACCAATCACTGTCTCTGCTAATTCTAAAATTTCAGGTCGTGCATTTTCAGGAGCTACAGGATGTCCCACAACCTGCATCATATGCAAGTCATTAAGATTGTCTCCAAAAGCCATAACCTGATCCATCGTGATACCAAGTTTTTTAGCTAATTCAACAATAGCCACTCCCTTATCGACATAGTCCAGAACAATATCAATGGATTCAAAGCCAGTTGTCATGGCCTTAACACCAGGAACATGTTCATTAACCCAAGCTTCACCAGCTTCTAGCGTTTCTTCTGTGAAGTTGGTTGTAAATTTGAAAATGTCATCTGTAATATCTTCTAGACTCGCTACTTTTTGGATATTTTCATTATAGTGCTGACTCACTTTTAAATAGGTCTCATCAACCGTATCTAGAACATAAGCTCCCTTTTTTCCCGTCAAGAGCAGTTTATTGATATCTACATAAGGTGAAGTTTTCAGCCTTTCAAAAGTTGATAAATAAAACTCACGAGACATGGTCGCTTCATACAAGTCTTGACCTCGATACTCTACTAAACTGCCATTTTCCGCGATGAAAATAATGTCATCACGAACATCAGCAAATAATTTTTCTAAGGATAGAAATCCGCGCCCCGAAGCCACCGCAAAGTAAATCCTTTTTTCCTTATAGGAAGCCAAGAGAGACTTGAGGCGGTTCATATCAAAGCGCCCGTTTCCATCTAGAAAAGTTCCGTCCATATCTGTTGCTACTAGTTTAATTGTCATCCTTCAATACTTTCTAAATCTTTTAACTTCACCGAAACAATTTTTGAGACACCTGATTCTTGCATAGTCACTCCATAGATGGAATCAGCCGCTGCCATGGTTCCTTTACGGTGGGTTACGACGATAAACTGGCTGTCCTTATCAAATCGATTGAGGTAATCCCCAAAACGCTTAACATTAGCTTCATCCAGCGCAGCCTCTACCTCATCCAAGATAACAAATGGAATAGTCTTGACACGGATAATGGAGAAGAGCAAAGCAAGAGCCGACAGGGCTTTTTCACCACCACTCATAAGGTTGAGAGACTGGATTTTCTTGCCTGGTGGTTGAACAGAAATCTCAACCCCAGCTGTCAGTAAGTCTCCCTCAGTTAAAATGAGATCCGCCTGACCTCCACCAAACATCTGCTTGAATGTCACTTTAAAGGACTCACGAATGGCTTCAAAGGTTGATTTAAATCGTTCCTTGACCTCATCATTCATCTCTGTGATAGTCTCAAGGAGCAGATTTTTCGCTGACAAAATATCATCTCGCTGGCTATTTAGGAAATCCAGACGATTGTGAACTTCTTCGTACTGGTCAATAGCTTCTATATTGACAGGACCCAGTGAGCGAATAGCCTTCTCTAAATCCTTAACTTCTTGCTCTGCCAGATTGAGATTTTCCAACTCATGAGTCTTTTCTAAAGCTTCAGTATAGCTAATCTGATACTGGTCTGTTAATTGACTTTGTAAATGACGCAAACGCTCACTGACCTTTTCTTTCTTGGCTTCAGCACGTGTTTGCTTGCGAATCCACTCCTCATTCTGCTGGCGAGCCTGATCCAAATGACTAGCAATATCATCCAGCTGACCTTCAATATCATCCAACTCAAACTGCTTGCGAATTAAACCTTGTTGGAGGTTTGTTTTCTGATTTTTGGCTTCTTCAGCCTGTTGAGCTAGAAGCTCTGTATCAACTTTCTCAAGATTGTCAACCTTTTCTTGAAGAAGGCGCTGGATTTCCTCTTGTTCTATATTCAGATTATCCAATTCTTTGCCTAAACGCTCAATATCAGCTACTTCATAACGTTTTTGCCCTTGTAGTTCTGTCTTAAGCAAGCGAGCTTGCGCTAGCTCTTCCTGCAAGTTTTGATAGCGTTCTTGGATGGCGTTTTTGTTAGACTTAATCTCTTCAATCTCAGCTTCCAGATTTTGCTTATCACTGGCGATTATAGTAAGACGCTCTTGGCATTTTTCCTTGTCTGCTTGCCAATCTCCTTCAGAAAGACGATTTAATTCCTCTTCTTGAAGTTTCCAAAGAGTTTCTAACTCTTCAACTTGCTGACTGGTCTGCTGATAAGCGAGGGACAAGCCCTGCTCCTGAATACGAACCTGCTCCCCTTGAGATTTGATAGCTTCTAATCTTTCTGTCAATCTATCCATCTGATCTTGCAAGGTCTTCAAACTCAACTCTTCTGAACGCAAGCTTGCTTCTTCTTCAGCAATTTCTTTTTGTAATTGCTCCAGTTCTGGCTTGATAAAAATACTGTTGTTCTGGCGATTGGTTCCACCTGCGTAAGAACCACCTGTGCGCAACTCTGTACCGTCCAATGTCACCATACGAACCTGATAACGAACCTGGCGAGCTGCTGCACGCGCATGTTCTACGGTATCAAAAATTGCTGTCGTTGCTAGCAAGTTTTTGAAAATGGCTTCTAGTCTCTTGTCAAACGACACCAACTCATCTGCCATGCCAAGGAAGCCTGGACTTGCTGCGATAGCATCTTGGTTCTGACTAGAAATCGTACGCGCCTTGATTGTTGTCAATGGAAGGAAGGTTGCACGACCTGCTCTGTTTCGTTTGAGGAAATCAATGGCCCTAGTTGCTGCATGTTCATCTTCTACGATGATATGCTGACTGCTAGCTCCAAGCGCAATCTCTAGGGCAGTTTGATAATGCACATCAAAGGTCAGGTGCTCACTGACTGCACCAATAATCCCACCAAGGCGATCTTTTTCTTGGAGAACACTCTTAACACCAGCATAAAAGTTACTGTGATTTCTAAGGATATTTTCCAAACTTTGAGCTCTGGCCTGCTTGTTTTTAAGACTGTCCAGACGGTCAAAAAGTTGACTTTGTTGAGCTTGATAGGAAGTTTTCTGTTCCTCTTGCTCCTTGGCACAGACTTGATAGTCAGCCAATAATTTCTGAACTTGCTCCTTGGCAGTTTCAAGCTCAGCCTCTTGCTGACTCGCCTTTTCTTTAGCTGTAGCCAGCTGTTCTTTCAGCTTTTCTAGTTGATCTGCTTGTTTTTGAGAAAGCTGACGACTATTTTCCAACTCATTCTCGATTCGGGTCAACTGGTTTGAGACATCTGCTTCTTCTTGTAAAAGCGCCACAAAGCGTTCACGCAAAAGCTCAATCATCTGATCAGGATCATCTGAAAAAGCCAGCAATTCAGCTTCTAATCGATTGAGTTTTTGATTATTTTGGACTAGATTTTCCTCTAAGAGGGCTAAAGAGCTTTCCTTATCAGATTTTTCTTTGCAGAGTGAATTTCTCTTATCCTCTAAAGCAGCCAAACGAGCTTGTGCTTCCTGTTGATTCAGGGCTACTTGCTCAGATTCTAGTTTAGATAGAGCTAATTTTCTCTCTAAATCACTAATCAGACTGGTCAAGTCCATCAAACGGCCTTGGTCTTTGGCCATTTCAGCCTGTAAATCTTGGCGTTGCTTTTTAAGAGATTGATTTTCTTCTTCTAATTTTTCACGCTTTTGGTAATAACTAGTCAATAGTTCCTGAACCTGAGCCAACTCTTCTTCTGTTGACTCTAGTTCAGCCTTATTTTCCTTGATTTGAGCAACCAAAACATCTAAGTAAATGGCCTTACGTTGACCTTCCAAGTCTAGAAACTTACGGGCATTCTCAGCTTGCTTCTCAAGAGGCTTGATTTGATTGTCCAACTCATAGATAATATCCTCTAAGCGGTCTAGATTATCCTGAGTTTGCTGCAGTTTACTCTCAGTTTCTTTTCGACGAGTCTTGTATTTCAAAACTCCAGCAGCTTCTTCAAAAATAGCTCTGCGTTCTTCAGGCTTGGAGTTGAAAATCTCCTCAACCTTCCCTTGGGAAATAATGGAGAAGGAATCTCGTCCCAAACCTGTATCCAAGAAAAGATCATGAATATCACGCAGACGTACTTTCTTACCGTCAATCTTGTATTCGCTATCTCCGCTACGATAGATATGGCGTTCTACCCTGATTTCTTGACCTGCATCCTTGATAAATCCGTCATGATTATCCAAAGTCACAACTACAGAAGCATAATTGAGCGGTTTGCGACTTTCTGTTCCAGCAAAGATGACATCCGGCATCTTGCCGCCACGGAGACTCTTAACACTTGACTCCCCCAAGGCCCAACGCAGACTTTCTGTAATATTCGACTTTCCAGATCCATTGGGACCAACAACTGCCGTCACTCCTTGGTCAAAAACGACCTTAGTCTTGTCAGCAAAAGACTTGAATCCCTGAATTTCGATTTCCTTTAAATACATGAATCCAGCCCTTTCTCAACGGCATTTTTGGCAGCTTCCTGCTCTGCTAGTTTCTTAGAACGACCTTGACCTTGACCAATGCTCTTACCTTCGACAAGAACTTCTACATCAAAGACCTTATCGTGGGCAGGACCCGTTTCAGAAATCACCTGATAACGAATAGCCACATCCCCATTAACCTGAAGCAACTCTTGGAGATGGGTTTTGTAGTCTGTAATCATCTCAAATTCGCCTGCTTCAACCTTAGGAATCATGACTTGATAGATAAATTCCTTGACCTTGGCCACATCCTTGTCCAAAAGAAGGGCACCAAGAAAGGCTTCAAAGGCATCACCAAGAATGGTATCACGATTGCGTCCACCAGACTTTTCTTCCCCTTTACCAAGTTTGATAAACTGATCAAACTGGCAATCACGCGCAAAACCAGCTAAACTCTCCTCGCGGACAATCATGGCACGGAGTTTAGACAAGTCACCCTCAGGCTTTTTAGGATATTTTTTATACAGATATTCTGAAATCAATAACTGTAGAACAGCGTCTCCTAAAAATTCCAAGCGTTCATTGTGTGAAATTTTTAAGAGGCGGTGCTCATTGGCATAACTCGTATGAGTAAAGGCCGTTTCCAGTAAGTTTTTGTCTGCAAATTCGATTGCAAAACGCTTCTTTAGTACAGTTTGTAATTCTTTCATACCAACCTCTTTCTAACTGATAACAGTCCTTTTTATTATATCAAAAAAAGCCCCCTGAGTCACTTTAAAACGGGACTGGAAAGCATTTGGGCATTCTATAGAATATGATTTTCAGTTTTAGGGAAAAATTTGAGGCAGGATAAAGAAAAAAGCCCTACTAAAGGCTTTTTAGGATGTTTACATCCACCCTGAGGGAATCGAACCCCCATCTCAAGAACCGGAATCTTACGTGATATCCATTACACTAAGGGTGGAAACTTGTCTTATTATAACAGAAATTTGCTCTAATAACAAGTTTTTTTCTAGTCAAATACCCCGTCTTAGTGGGAAGCATCCCCATTCCAGATAGAGTTTTTCACGATAACATAATCAACGTGTTTAAGGTCAGCAACCTCACGTCCACCTGCATAAGAAATAGCACTTTGAAGGTCTTGTTCCATCTCAGTTAAAGTGTCTTGCAGATGACCTTTAGCAGGAAGCAAGATACGTTTGCCTTCCACATTTTTGTAAGCACCTTTTTGATATTGTGAAGCTGAACCATAGTACTCTTTGAACTGTTCACCATCAACTTCAATCGTGTTCCCTGGACTTTCGATGTGTCCTGCAAAGAGAGAGCCAATCATGACCATGCTAGCACCGAAACGGATAGACTTGGCAATATCGCCATGAGTACGAATTCCTCCATCAGCGATAATCGGTTTACGGGCAGCCTTGGCACACCAGCGTAGGGCAGCTAACTGCCAACCACCTGTACCAAAACCAGTCTTGACCTTGGTGATACAAACCTTACCAGGACCGATTCCGACCTTAGTAGCATCCGCACCAGCATTTTCCAATTCACGCACGGCTTCTGGTGTTCCCACATTTCCAGCAATGACAAAAGTATCTGGCAATTCTTTCTTGATGTGTTGAATCATAGAAATCACGCTATCCGCATGACCGTGAGCAATGTCAATCGTGATATATTCCGGAGCATCAGCCTTGAGTTGGCTAACGAAATCATACTCATAGTCCTTAACACCGACAGAGATAGAAGCAATGAGCCCTTGATCGTGCATTCGTTTAATAAAAGGAATGCGTCCTTCCTCATCAAAACGGTGCATAATGTAGAAGTAGCCCCCTTTAGCTAGTTGCTCTGCTACATTTTCATCCAAAATCGTCTGCATATTTGCTGGTACAACAGGTAGTTTAAAGGTATGATTTCCTAGAGTGACACTTGTATCCGCTTCTGCACGGCTTTTAATCACACATTTATTTGGAATCAATTGAATATCTTCGTAATCAAAAATTGGAAATTCATTTAACATATCGATGTCTCGTTTCTTTTGTAATGACCTACCTATGCTTTCGCATCACTACGTCTTTTCCGACGTTTCCTTAATTTATTATAAACTAAAGTACAGTTTTTGTCAAATAATTTTATAAATTAAAATATAATGTTCGGATTTTGCTTATATCAAAGACAGAAAAGTGGATAGATTATTTTATCCCCACTTCTTTAGTAATATTACTTTTAAATATTTCTTCGGAGTTTTCCATCACTGACCTCATCAAGTTTATAAAGCATTCATTCTTAAAAATCTAATATTTTAAATATTAAAATCACTTCGTTTTGTTTCAATAACTCTCATTGCCGCTTTAACTGCATGAAATTCATCAATCAACTTTCCAAGAAGATGGTAATTTTGTCTAGTTAGTCTTCCGGACATTATTTTTTGGGAAATTTCTTGGAAACTATTTAAATGACTCTCTACACTTAATAACATTTCCTTAGCATCCTTTAAGTAATATTTTCTTGCTAAATTTTCAACTTCTTCCTTGAATGAGTCAACATTATATTCATGAATGGTAATCTTCTTTCCTTCCATAATAACATCATTTGCCTCATAACAAGTAATAAATTTTTGTTCGATTGTATTACATACAAAAATTACCCCATAATCCGAAACATATTTTTTCTCTTCTGGCCGTTGTTCGACCGTCGAATCATAAATAGTTAAGCTAGCAATTTGCCTTCCAACCCATTTAGAAAGAGAGTCTGCATTCACCTCAAACCGTTCCTGAGCTCTTTGTGCAAAATGATCCGTCCATGTATACTGGGGTGCATAAGAAAGTCCCATACTTTTCTCCTTTCATGGATTATCTCTTTAAAACTTCAAAAAGTAATTCAACTCCATCTGAATATACAACTACCTTGTCTCCTTTATTGAGACAACCATTGATAATTAACTCTGACAATGGTGTTTCAACTAATTTTGTAATACCTCTCCTAATTGGGCGAGCGCCGTTTTCAGGATCATATGTCTTTTTAGCAAGTAATTCGATTGCATCTTCGGAAAATTCCAGTTCATAACCACTATCCTTAATGATGTTTACTTCTTTTTCAAGTAATAATTTTGTAATTTGAAGAATTGATTCTTCCGTAAAAGGTTTAAAGGTTACAATTTCATCTATACGATTTAATAATTCTGGACGGAAAAAGTTTTGAACAGCTTCCATCGTCTGTTCTCGAATGGTTTGTTCAGATTGTTCTTGCGTTTCAATTCTTGAAAAACCAACCTTTTTATCTTTTTTAATGGCATTTAAACCTAGATTAGAGGTTAAGATAATAATCGTATCGGTAAAATCAACTTTTTGTCCCATAGCATCCGTTAGGATACCATCATCAAAAACTTGTAACATTAAATCATAGACTTTAGGGTGAGCTTTTTCAATCTCATCAAGAAGTACAACTGCTTTCGGATTTCTTTTAACCGCATTTGTCAAAACTCCTCCTATACCAAATCCCGCGTAACCTGGAGGGGCACCAATTAATTTTGAAACTTCATGCTCTAGTTGATATTCTGACATATCCAATCGAATAAGATCCTCTACTGAACCTGTTAGCTCTTCTGATAATATCTTTGCTGTTTCTGTTTTACCTACGCCACTAGTACCTAGGAACAAAAAGACACCGATAGGACGTTTAGGATTTCTAAATCCTGTTTTTGAACGAATTACAGCTTCTGCAATCGAATTTGTAGCATCTGATTGACCAATAACTTTTTCTGCTAAAGTACTTTTTAAATTGGAAAGGCGAAATAATTCTTGTCCTTCTGCTTCTTTGCCAACCTTCATGTCTTGCTTCTTTACTTCAACACCTGCTTTTTGTTCTACTGCTTTTTTTATATCAGCTTTTGAAATTTTAAGCTCATAATTACTAACAGTTAAGTTATTACGAGCTTCTAGAAATTCACTAAGTTTATTTTCAAGTCTTTCTCTTATTTCTTCTACAACCTCCTCATTGTATTCAATAGACTGTGCTTTTTCCAATTCTTCCTTTAACTCATTGACTTCATTTTGGTAATCTCTAATTAGAGCTACTTCTTGTTTAGCTTCAATACGGACCAAAGCACCTGCATTATCGATGATTGTAAAAGCGGAATCGGGAAGTTTTTCTCCTTTTAAATACTTCTTGGCAAGTCTCACCGCTAGTTCGATTGTATCTTCTTCAAAATTTACATGATGAAAATTTTCATATGCAGGTGCAATTGTCTCAACAATTTTCACTGTATCTTCGATACTTGGTTCCTCTACAATTACTTTTTCAAAGCGACGTACAAAAGCAGTGTCACCTGAAACATATGTATTCCACTCTGACGGAGTGGTTGCTCCAATAATTCGAAAATCTCCCCGTGCCATCAAAGGTTTGAATAAATCTGTTAAATATTTGGCTCTTCCTAACATATGAATTTCATCAACAAACAAGATAATATCTTTTTCCCGCTTCATTTCTTCTATGAATCTATTGATACCTTCACTTGTATAGCTATTCAGTGTTGCATTCAGATCATTTAAACTAAACTGAAGTATTTTCTTACCCTTCAGAGATAAAACCTCATCTCTAGAGATACGTATAGCAATACCGTCTACAATGGCCGACTTACCAACACCGCCATCTCCTAGTAGCACTACATTGTTTTTATCTCTACGTGTGAGGGCAATCTCCACTTTTCGAATCTCATCATCACGTCCGATAACCTCCATTAACTCTCCATTACGAGCCTTCAAAGTGATATCCGTAGCTATATCATTTAAAAGAGAGTAATCTGGATTTGATAATTTAGAGGAGATATGTGCTGCTCTTTTTTCTTTGCTGGCTCTATCTCTCTCCGCTTTTCCATCTGTTAGCACCCGGAATCTAAACCATGAATTTGTAAAAACATCTAGCAATCCATCTTCTGAGTAACTATTTCTACTACTTAACAAGTATTGTTTGTAAATCAATTGATTTGCATTTGTTTCCTGCTCTTGGGAAATTCCTGTTAGAATCCAATAAGAATCAATGACACCATCGGGAGAATTTTGCAAGCGCATCTCTTCAGCAAAATCAAAGATAGATTTCATATATTCAGACATTGGAAATTCATCACATTCAGCAAAATAATAGGTTGAGGGAGCTTCTTTTATGATTTCTACAGGTGAAGAAGTAATTTGATTATGGATTATTCTTCTTTTAGAAAAAGCTTCTAATTCTTCGCTCTCAATATTGGTACGAGGTCTACTTCCAATCATTTTTCCATTAGCAAATTCCTTTAACAATTTGCCTTTTGTTAAAGAATAATATCCTAAAGCATATCCTATTCCTGTATCCCGTACATCCAATAGACTAAACAGAATATCCTGACTCTCCACAACTTTATACTCTTTTTGAAGAATACGATCATGCAAAGCTTCTAAAGCAAGTTTTAATTGGCGACTAACTTTATATTTTACAGTTTGTTTTTTTGACATGTGATTTCTCCTTACAATATTTTTTTTAATGTTTCCTTAGCGTCTTCATCAAGACATAGTGATTCTGAATACTCACCCTTTACATGCCAAGCAATAAAATTTCCGTATGCTAAGTGTCTTAAATCTGCTAAAGATAGCGAAATCATTTCACCACCAAAATAATCATCATGAAACTCTTCTACTTCTTCTAAATTTTTAAACCATTCTATTTGAAACTCAGATTTCATATAAAAGTTACCCATCTATTTTTACCTTCTTTCCTTATCTGTATCTCTATTATAAACGAAGAGGTAGACAAAAAATGTCTACCTCTTCATTTTTTATAAATTTTTAATGTTTTTTCAAGAGATTCTTGTATCTCTTCAATCAACTCTGGAGGATATAAAAGAGTTACTGCTTCACCTTGGCCTAGAATCCATCGTTTGAGACCTGGAGTGTTTTGACTTGTAATTTTTACTTTTATTTCATCATAATTCTCAGAAATAATTTCATGCTCTGGAAACTGATCTAAAACAATTTCAGCATTTCCTTTATAGATTAAGGTAACATAAATTTTTGTTCCTGCAAAAGCATCTACTTTTTGATTTCGAAACTTCCCATCTTTATACTTATCCTTATGTGAAATCACTGGTTTCTTTATATCAGATTTACTAAGAGTCTCAATTCTGTCAACACGATACGTTGTATACTTTTCATGTTTCAAATGGTAAGCAACCAGATAAAAATAGTGGGCATCATAATAGAGGGAAACAGGAAAAATGATGTGGCTTTTGATATCTTTCAACGGAGCTTTATATTTTATGTCGAGCATTTGTTCCCTGCGAATAGCTTCCGATAAAAACCAAATTGTCTCAATTCTATCCTTATCATTAGTCAGCGATTTATAGTTAAAACGCTCGCTGCCAATAATGGCATCTATCTCTTTTTGTTCTTCGCTTGAGAGTAAAGATAGAAGATCTTCGAGTAATGAATATAGTTCTGATTTGTTTAGTGCACGATTCTCCAAAAGAATTTTTGAGATTACTAAAATATCCTTTTTATTAAAAGTTGTTTTAGCAATCAAACGATAGGTATTATCTGAAGTATCGAATTTTATCTCTGTATTTGATATACGTTGATCTTGCAAAAAATTTTTTAAGGTGCTCATATATCTTTGTACAGTCCTATAATCAATCTCATATTCATCGCTTAATTGAGCTTTTGATAGCCTCTCGCCTGCTTGTAAACGGAAAAAGATTGTTAAAAGTCGTTCTTGTGGTTTCATATTAGACATTTAATTTACCTCTTTTTATCAACTTCGATTCGAGGTAAAAGGCTAGAAATTTCTTTAAAAGCATTATCTTTCATAGATAAATATGTTCTATAATGAGGAACTGAGATTACATTACCATCTGTTATCCCACCTCCCTGTAATCCTGTTTGACAATAAAAGAAACCTTTCTCTAACAAGCTTAGAACTAACTCTTTATCAAAACTTTTCTCTGTTTTTTTTACTTCTTCCAAAATTTTGTTAAACAATTTTTTCCAAGCTAAATCGTATTTACGGAAAACAATAATAGGTTTTGGATTTTCCTTTTGACTATTTAAATACATATATATTCTTCTCAAGACAATGTATGCCCCCAAACGAGATAAATCTGAATTCAAAAGAATCTTGTTGCCAATTCTACCTTGTCCTAAATTTGGAGACTTACATGTAAATGGATAAATTTCTAAATTACAAATTTTTTTAGCAATTTCTTCAACTTCCTTTTTCTTATATTTTAATTTTTGGAAATCTAATTCTTTATTTGTCTGAATGAGTTGAGAATAGTATTTTTTCAAATAGTAAAAATCTTTTAATAAATCTGTTTTATTTGTTCCTCTCTCATTATCAAAATCAAAGTTATAATGTCCGTTATCTTCATTTTGCTTATAAATATGTTCAATTTCACGTCCTAAAGCACTTTTATCTTTGCTATAAATAATCTTTTCAATCGAATCTACAGTAACATCCTCTAATTGATATCGTTCTTTAATTATTTCTTTTACTGTACCTCTTTCTTCTTCACGTATCTTAGCCGAATAAAAATAAAATTCATTTAGGTTTTCTTCAGTAAATCCGTCATCTATCTCACTATCACTGAGTTCTCCTAAATAACCTTTAGGATTTTCCATACAGTGAAAAATTATAGCACTATCAATATCTCCATGAAAATGAGTTGGGATTTGGTAACGCATATTCGTATATTTCTTTTTATTCCTTTTTATTTCTTTTTTTAACTTATCAGCTGGAAATTCTTCCCATCTCTCATCAGTATCTAAAATATCCAACCAAGAAAAATCTATATTAGAATCAGGTTTATTAATGTTATCTACAAATTTTTTAATTAACTTCTTACCTTTGTCCTTCTGCCATGGGTTAAATTCTTTTAAAAAATTATCCTTATTTTCTACATCAAATTCTTCTGCACTAGTTCTCTCCACTATTACATCAAAGCAGATTTTTAATTTTCTTTTTAAGAAATTTATCTCTTCTTTTGTTAATTTTTCTTCTACTTTTATATTATTATCCATCATAAAATTCTCCTTTATTATTTTCTTTATTGATAATTCAAATAAAAAAAGTTTATCAAATTCAATAGAAAACTAATGTATATATAATTTCGTTAAATTTCCACTTATTTTATAAATAATTACTTTTTTTAAACAGATAATTTTTTGTATTAAAACTATACCATAATAATACATTTCTTTCTAGTAACATCCTGCAACTCTAATATAACATATTTCTTTCTTTTTGAACTATATATATTTTATTTATTTCTACAATGTTTTAACGTTAATATGTTTATAAAAAAACTAATACTTTCGTTTAACACCACATCAAAAATTAAATATAAAAAATTTAACATTTTTAGGTCAATACACTAACAACCACTGTTTATGATTGATTATGCAAGATAAATATTATATACTATGGATAATAAAAGGCAAGGGAGATAACGTTGATGAATCTTACAAACTTGGTTGCTCGATACAAAGAAAAAATTGGTGATATAGAAACTGCTCAGAATTTCTTAGATAAATTTAGTCCTTGGACTAATAACACCGAAATAATAAACTCTTTTTGGGAAGCAATAGAGCAGAATTCTACCTCATTTTCTTGGACTCATATTGATTCAAGTCTCAAAACATTAAAATTAACTAAATATGAACATTACGGTATCCCAAATCATATTAGAGGAGATATTCAAAATTCAAAATTATATTTATGTTTAACAAATCCTAATATTGCTAAAGTCGATGAACGTAAAAAGGGAATTTCTGATTTTTATAAATCGGCAAATAATATAAACGATGGTGATCTTTCTTTAAAAATTATAGATAGTTTTGGAAATCATTTAAAGAATGATTTGTTTTTAAACAATCACATTATGGATATTTCATCAGAAGGTAGCATTTTATTTCAAGAATTAGAAATGATTGAGAATGGTAAAAAACAGGAAGATACGTACTATCTTAACAATTATTTCTCGAATATTTGTATGGCTTATTTAGGTATTACAGATAAACCGAAATCTTTTGCTAATCGATTGAATCCTAAAGAGTTACAATCACTAAAAGAAATGTCTAAATCAATCGCTAATCTAGAATCATACCCTTTTAGAAGTCAAAATCCAAATTATAAGTTAGCTTCAAAAAAATCTGAAATTAACATGCTGAGTGCTAGAACAATTATTTGGCGAATTGTTAAAAATGAAATGGACTCAATGGATACTAATCCTATATTTATTTTTAGAAGATTCAACTATGCATGGTTAACTTCAATAAAGAATGTATTAAAATACGATTTACAATTTACAGAAGATGAAATAAATGACTTGATAGTAGAGTTACATAACAAATACTTTCTTACTTTTCAAAAACAAGAGTATAAAAATAGTACAAATTCTCTAGGAAGAGAAAGTCTTTACAGAAATAATAAAAAAATAACTAGTAATGAATTCAACCATCTATTTTATAATCTGTTTAAATCCTAAAATGCTAGTCAAATCAAACAAACTAATAAGTCTGATTAATCGAATATACTAAACTCTACAATATCTCTAATGAATTTCCCTCATTTTCGGATATTGTAAGCACAAAAAATAAAAAATAGACAAAACTTTAATGGGAAAAAAGAAAATAGCTTGGACAAAAACTCAATTTTAAGAGAAAATGAAGTAAATCTTTTCACAATAAAACGCATAGTATCAAGGTTGTACTGCACCCCAAAAGTTAGACAGAAAAATCTAACTTTTGGGGTGTTTTTATTATGAAATTGAGTTATGATGATAAAGTTCAGATCTATGAACTTAGAAAACAAGGATATAGTTTAGAGAAGCTTTCAAATAAATTTGGGATAAACAATTCTAATATTAGGTACATGATTAAATTGATTGATCGTTACGGTATAGAGTTCGTCAAAAAAGGAAAAAATCGTTACTATTCTCCTGATTTAAAACAAGAAATGATTCATAAAGTCTTACATGGAGGCTGGACTAAAGATAGAGTTTCTCTTGAATACGGCCTCCCAAGTCGTACGATACTTCTTAATTGGCTAGCACAATACAGGAAAAACGGGTATACAATTGTTGAGAAATCAAGAGGGAGAGTACCTAAAATGGGACATAAGCCAAAAATGAGACCTGAAGAGAGGACAGAATTAGAACGTCTTCAAGCAGAAAATGAGTACCTGAGAGCGGAGAATGCCATCCTAAAAAAGTTGAGAGAACTCCGATTGAAGGAGAAAAAAGAGAAAGAAGAAAGACAGAAATTGTTCAAGAATTAATGACTGAGTTTTCGTTAGATATTCTTCTAAAAGCCATTAAACTAGCTCGTTCGACCTACTACTATCACTTGAAACAGCTAGACAAACCAGATAAGGACCAAGAGCTTAAAGCTGAAATTCAATCCATTTTTATCGAACACAAGGAAAATTATGGTTATCGTCGGATTCATTTAGAATTAAGAAATCGTGGTTATCTGGTAAATCAGAAAAGAGTTCAACGCTTGATGAAAGTACTCAATTTACAAGCTAAAATGCGACAGAAACGAAAATATTCTTCTCATAAAGGAGACGTTGGCAAAAAGGCAGAGAATCTCATTCAACGTCAATTTGAAGGCTCTAAAACAATGGAAAAGTGTACACAGATGTGACAGAATTTGCCATTCCAGCAAGTACTCAAAAGCTTTACTTATCACCAGTTTTAGATGGCTTTAATAGCGAAATTATCGCCTATAATCTTTCAACTTCACCCAACTTAGAACAAGTAAAAACAATGTTGGAACAGGCATTCACAGAGAAGCACTACGAGAATACGATTCTCCATAGTGATCAAGGTTGGCAATACCAACACGATTCTTATCATCGGTTCCTAGAGAGTAAGGGAATCCAACCATCTATGTCACGTAAGGGAAATAGCCCAGATAACGGTATGATGGAATCTTTCTTTGGCATTCTTAAGTCTGAAATGTTTTATGGTTATGAGAATACGTTTCAGTCACTTGAACACTTGGAACAAGCTATTGTAGACTATCTTGATTACTACAATAACAAACGAATTAAGGTAAAACTAAAAGGACTTAGCCTTGTACAATACAGAACTAAATCCTTTAGATAAATTAATTGTCTAACTTTTGGGGGTCAGTACAGGTTTTTCAACTTATACTATGCGTTTTTTGATTTTAAAGACTTTGTACCCAGCCCCACTCCTTCTCTATCCTAATAATACTCTCCCTGACGGTAGTCCCATGAGTTAAAGGTGTCTGACAAGTGCATCATGATTTTATCAATGTCAAGCCCTTTACGGATTACAACTGGTGCTGGTGATGTTGAACGAGCTCCTCCTTGTTCTGGGATGAGTTTGCCGTCTTTATCGACCATAGAGACCATCACACCTTGCTCGTAGCGTGTTTCAATCGTTTTGTCCGGTTGGATAGATGCCACATAGTCATCTGCTTCAATGACAAGATCCACTGCTCCTTCGATGCGTTCTCCGATACCTTCTACCTTACCACGGTTTCCTTTTCCAGATGGGTTAGCTGATGAGGCATAAACCATCTTGCCTTCTTCCCAAAGTTTGGCAGCCAATTGTTCACCAGCTTTCCCAAATTTGATAACAAAACAGCTCGTTCCACGCACGTCAGTCATCAGCTCTTCACGGCCATCCCCATACGCTTTGAGTTTTTCAAAGGCTTCTGGTTTCCAAGGAAGGATACAACCAAGAAGAATATCTTCATCCCAATGTTTTTGGTAAAAGGCTTCAATTTCTGGGTTGAGTTGTGCTAAAGCACGAAGCTCGTCCATGCTACCACAGAGAACAACACCTGGTTTGTTACGGTTACGCTCTTTAGCTGCGAACTTGCGCTCAAGTCCTGCCTTGTCGCTAGTCATAATAATGTAACCAACTTTTGTAGGGCAAACGATACATCCGCCCTCACCTTTTAAAATGTCATAGCCTTCTTGTGAAAGTGTTCCGTTCCATTGAATGTGTTTTGTCATAGTTCTATTTCCTTTTCTATTTTTCTTCTAATCCTGCCAGTAGGCTGGTCGTTGTTTTTCATAAGCAGCAATCAAATCTTCATACTGCAAAGTAATACCGATATCATCCAAACCATTTAAGAGCTTGTGTTTCCATTCGCTATCGATTTCGAAAGTGAATTCTCCAACTGGTGAGATGATTTTTTGTTGTTCCAAGTCCACAGTTACCTGGTCAGTTGGTTTCAAGTGGGCTAGTTTCTCTCGAACCTCTCTGGGCTGAACAATGGGCAACATACCATTATTAAGTTCATTATTGTAATGAATATCACCGAAAGATCCTGCAATCACAACCTTAAAACCATAGTCCGCTAGAGCCCAAGCTGCGTGTTCCCTCGAAGACCCTGCCCCAAAGTTATCCCCTGAGATGAGGATAGTTGCTTTACGGTATTCAGGTCTGTTAAAGACAAAGTCTGGATCCTCAGTGTACTTGTCATCCAAATAACGCCAAGCATACATGAGGTACTTACCAAAGCCTTTTTTATCAATTAACTTGAGAAACTGCTTGGGTAGGATTTGGTCGGTGTCGATGTTATCATTCATGAGAGGAACGGTCGTTCCCGTATAAACTGTAAATTTCTCCATATCCTCTCCTTACTGGGCTTCTGGCATTTGTCGAACATCTACAAAGCGTCCTGCAATAGCTGCTGCTGCTGCCATGGCTGGACTGCAGAGGTGGGTCTTAGCACCAAATCCCTGTCTGTCTTCAAAGTTGCGGTTGCTTGTTGAGGCGCAGTGGACACCATCAGGAACCTTGTCCGGATTCATTCCTAGGCACATAGAGCAACCTGGGTCTCTCCATTCAAAGCCAGCATCTAAGAAAACTTTATCCAAGCCTAATTTCTCCGCAGCTCGTTTGACAGGACGAGAGCCTGGAACCACGATTGCTGTTAGATTAGGGGCTATTTTCTTTCCTTTGACAAATCGCGCAGCCAGTTGCAAGTCGCTGAGACGAGCATTTGTACAAGAGCCGATAAAGATATAACCTAGTTCAATATCCGCTGGCTTTTGACCTGGTTCCAAATCCATATAATTGTAGGCTCGTTCATCATTCATATCCTTAATTTCTGGGAATCTACTGTCAAAGTCAACCCCCATAGCAGGGTTGGTTCCCCAGGTCACCATGGGAGCCAATCCTGAGACATCCATCTGGATAACCTTATCATAAACGGCATCCTCATCACTGACAATTGTTTTCCAATCAGCCACAGCCTCTTCAAAGTCCTCTGGAACACATTCTCGTCCCTTGAGATAGTCATAAGTCGTCTGATCTGGGTTCATGATTCCCATCTTGGATCCAAACTCGATGGACATATTGCAAATGGTCATGCGCTCTTCCATGCTCAGTGCATCAATTGCCTGTCCACGATATTCCACCACATAGCCAACACCACAGGCAACACCGTACTTAGCAATCAAGGATAAAATGAAATCCTTGGAATAAACTCCTTTTTGAGGAACTCCAGTGAATTCAACCAACATTTTCTTAGGTTTAACCTGCCAGAGGGTCTGGGTAGCGAAGACATGCTCGACCTCACTAGTCCCAATCCCAAAGGCGATGGCTCCAAAAGCTCCATGGGTTGCCGTATGGCTGTCTCCACAGACAATGAATTTTCCTGGTTGGGTTCGTCCTGTCTCTGGACCCACCATGTGCACAATCCCCTGCTTTTCAGAACCGTGGGCCGCATGTTCAATTCCAAACTCCTCAACATTTTCAGCTAGCTTATCAATTTGTGCTTTAGAAATCACATCTCGAATATCGTAGATATTGACCGTCGGGACATTGTGGTCAAAAGTTCCAAATGTCAAGTCTGGTCGTCTTAATCTGCGACCTGCATCACGCAAACCTTGAAAAGCCTGAGGGCTGGTCACTTCATGAATATAGTGCTGGTCCACATACATGAGTTGGGGCTGCCCCTCTTCTCCTGTGATGACATGGCGGTCCCATAATTTATCAAAAATCGATTTTCCTGCCATCCATTACCTCCAAATAAAATATAAGGCTACTAGTGTGGTCACCATCCCGAGAAACCAAACTGTTTTAAAATACCATTTTCGAGTCTTGTGGTGAAAAATGATTCCTGCTAGCCAGGCACCAAAACCACCACAAGCAAAGGCTAAAATGAGTAAGATTTTCTCAGGGATGCGCCAAGCTCTTCTCCTTGCCTTGGATTTGTCAATACCATAAATCAAGAAAATCATGACATTCCAAATCAAAAGGACTAGAGTAATTTTTTCGTCTAACTTCATAACCTTGCAATAATAGCTTCCGTCATTTCCTTGGTCGAAGCCTGTCCTCCTAGATCTCTCGTTAATATACCAGCTGCCAAACTTGCCTCAACAGCACGTTCAATGCGCTCCGCATCCTCATGACGTCCAAAACTATCTCTCAACATCATGGCAACTGATAAAATCATGGAAATTGGATTGGCAATTCCTTGACCAGCAATATCAGGTGCTGAACCGTGAATAGGTTCATAGAGACTTGGTCCATTTTCAGAATGACTGGCTGATGGCATAACTCCAAGTGTGCCAGATAGAACGCTTGATTCATCCGAGATAATATCTCCGAAAAGATTTTCTGTCACGATGACATCAAACTTAGCAGGATTGGTAATCATAAGCATGGAAGCTGAGTCGACTAGCTGGTGCTCCAAGGTTACATCTGGGAAATCCTGCGCGACTTCCTCAGCTACTTTCCTCCAGAGTTTTGAGGTCGCTAGAACATTTTGCTTATCGATACTAGTAACGATTTTTCTGCGATTTCTGGCAATTTCAAATGCCTTACGAATAATCCGCTCTACTTCTTCATAGCTGTAGTCGTTGATATCACGCGCTTTGCGCTCTTCAAGGATATGATTTCCAAAATAAATCCCGCCTGTCAACTCCCGCACAACGACAAAATCTACACCAGCAATTCGTTCCGGTTTGAGTGGTGACAAATGCTTGAGACTGTCAAAGATTTTTACAGGGCGAATATTAGAGTAAAGATTGAGTTCCTTACGGAGAGCCAGCAAGCCTTGTTCAGGCCGAACCGCTGCTCCATCATACTGAGGACTACCGATAGCCGCTAGGAGAATAGCATCTGCTTCACGACATACCTTGAGAGTTTCATCAGGTAAGGGATGCCCTGCAGCATCGATACCTGCACCTCCAAAAGGTCGTCTATCAATCTCATAGTCAAAACCTGTTTTTTCAGCTAGAGCCTCCAGAACTTCTAAACCGGCCTCCATGATTTCTGGACCGATTCCGTCCCCTGCTAGGGCCACTATTTTCTTTGTCATAGCATTCTCCTTTACACACTAGGCATGTCACGATAGGAAACACTGCGTCCCATCTCACCAGCATTCTCTTTTTGAACAAAGGTATTAGCATTAATGTAGGCAATAGCAGAAGCTTTCAACACATCAAAGTCCAGACCTGCTGCGTTAAAGATGGTTTCTGTATCTCTATTTTCAACAGTTACCAAGACCCGAGCTTGGGCATCAATTCCATCTGTCACCGCGTCAATAGTGTAAGACACCAAGCGAACAGATTGATTGAAGAATTTGTCAATAGCGTTGAAGATCGCTTCAACGGAACCTTGCCCTGTTGCATTAAATTCGACTTTCTCACCATCCATATTGGCTAGGCTAACGAGTGCTTCAATGTCATTATCTGCATGAGTTTGCAGTTGTAAATCATCAAAGTGGAAGCCTTCTGGATTTTCAACCATGGTTCCAGCTACCAGAGCACGAATATCTGCATCTGTGATTTCTTGTTTCTTGTCGGCCAGTGCCTTGAACTTAGCGAAGAGTGGTTTGATGTCCTCTTCTGTGAAGTCTAGGGCCAATTCTCTTAGTTTCTCGACAAAGGCATGGCGACCAGACAATTTTCCAAGTGGGAGGCTATTACTCTTGACACCGACCAATTCAGGAGTGATGATTTCATAGGTAAGAGGATTTTTAAGGACTCCGTCTTGGTGAATACCAGATTCGTGAGAGAAGGCATTGCCACCAACGACGGCCTTGTTTTTAGGAACTGGAATTCCTGAGAAGCGAGAAACCATTTCTGACGTATTGATTGTTTCATTTAAAACAATACTGGTTTCTGCTTGGTAGTAATCTTGGCGAATATTGAGAGCAACTGCTATTTCTTCCAAGGCAGCATTGCCAGCTCGCTCACCAATACCGTTGATAGTCCCTTCGACACGTCCTGCCCCATTCTTGACAGCAGCAAGGCTATTTGCCACTGCCATTCCAAGGTCATCGTGGCAGTGAGGCGAATAGACAATCTGACGATCTGTCTTGACATTCTCAATCAAGTGTTTGAAGATAGCACCGTATTCCTCTGGTGTGGTAAATCCTACCGTATCAGGGATATTGATATAAGATGCACCTGCATCAACCGCTGTTTGAACAACTTGCAGGAGGAAATCCAACTCTGTTCTGGTCGCATCTTCTGGCGAGAATTCAACCACTTCAAACTTAGAACGAGCATAAGAAACATGCTCCTTAATAGCTTCTAAAATCTCTTCCTTACTCTTATTGAGCTTATACTTGCGGTGAATCAGACTGGTAGCGATAAAGACGTGAACCTGTGGATATTTGGCATCCTTGAGGGCTTCATAACAAGCATCAATATCAGACTTGACAGAGCGTGCCAAACCAGTTATCGCTGTTTTCTTTAAGACCTTAGCAATCTCCTGAACTGCCGTAAATGAGTCTGGACTAGCCGCTGGAAAACCAGCTTCTATGGCTGAAATACCCCATTTCTCCAGCTGCCTTGCAATGGCAAGTTTTTCCTTGATTGAAAAGTTAACACCAGGTGTCTGTTCTCCATCCCGAAGGCTGGTATCTAGAAATTCAACTGTTCTCATAAAGATTTCCCCTTTTCCAAATGTGGTTTTTAAAAAAACATCTCGCTTAGAAATCCAAGCGAGATGTTGATTCACTCCCGCTTGGTAAGCCAAACAGGACTAATGCTTTTTGCACTAGCCCGAGTACCTCAACAACAAAGCAAATTGATTAAACTTAGCTGTTTTCATGTTTGACTTTCTCCTTCGTTTGATATCTTGTTTAGTATTTTAGCATAGGCAAAAGTACTTGTCAAGAAAAAATCCAATATTTTCTGAAAATTTCTTCAGTAGAGAATATTTTGCTAATTGAAAGTTCTTGAAAAATCTTGAAATGTTTCATTTTTTAGTGGTTAAATTCCAGCTTCTTTCTATAAATTCCAGTACTTCTTCATCTGATAAAGTATCATCAAGCGCCACACTAATCCAGTAACGTTTATTCATATGAAAAGCTGGATAAATGCCCTTTTTTGAAAGTAAATCAGCTACTTGGTCATGTTTGAGGTTGACTGCTTCCACTAGGTCTTCTCTGCCCTTTTCCAGCTTATCCCAAGAGATTTTCATCAAGACGGCATACCACTTTTTATTGCCTTCGTGTCTTAACACTGCCGTATCAGGCGATTTCTCCCACAAATACTCCAACTGATTACCATACTGTTCCTGAACTTGAGTCATGATTCGCTTAGTCTGAGGGCAAATAAAATCCTGTACCTCAAAACAAGCCTTCCGAATCTGGTAAAGAATCTCCAAACAAGCCTCACGGACACTTGCAACAAAACTTCCTTTAAAACTTTCCATATGGACTTGAGGATAGAGATCACCAGTCTCCTGGTCAAAGACTTGAAAACTCACATTATCAGCAGTGATGGATACAGTCATGACAAAGTCACCCTGCAAAATCTGGCAACTATAGGTCCAGACTCCACTATTTTCTACAAAACCATAGGCATAAGCTTTTTCTTGATTAAACTGATAGGATTTAAAAATTTCAAACATAAGTGAAAACTGCTACCCAAAGCTAGCAGTTCCTTTCTATTTTTTAAAAGACAACCTTGGTTCCGTGCAATTGTGTCACGCCCAGCTGGTCAATAAAGGTTTGACGGTTGTCAAGGTCAATTCCCCCACCTGGTAGAATTTCAATTTTATCTTTAGCGTGTTCCAAAATTCTGTGATAGTGAGCAAAACGTTTGTCTAGTGAATCGCCAGACACACCAGCGCGAGTTAGGATACGAGTGACACCGGCTTGGCTGAGCCAGTCAATAGCTTCCAGTTGATCCTCATCACTCAATTCATCAAAGGCCATGTGGAAGACAATTTCCATTCCTTTTGATGCAGCAATTAACTTTTCAAGATTAGGCTTATCCAACTTCTTACCAGCAGTTAAAGCTCCAAAAACAACCCCTTGACTTCCAGCATGAGCAGTCAAACGAATATCTTCTAGCATAATAGCAATTTCTAGTTCATTATAGACAAAGTCACCACCACGTGGACGAATCATGGTCATGATGGTCGTATCGTAGTTAGCTGCCAATTCAACCGCTGCCTTGTTCACTCCATAGCTGGGCGTTGTTCCACCAACTGCTAGATTATCACAGAGTTCGATTCGACGAGCTCCAGCCTGCATCGCTTTTTCAAGCAAGGTCACATTTTCAGCACAAAATTCGTAAATCATTTGATTCTCCTTGAGTATTACTTTGAATTTATTATATCATATTGTTGTGAATATACTTTCATTTTTGTCAAGGGAAATAGTTACAAATTTTACTTATTCTTTGTCCGGAATGACCTTGAAGAGATAATAAGTGATAAAGATGGTCAAGGCCCCCAGACCGATTTTGACTGGTAAGAGAGGGGCAAAATAAATGGAAATTCCCATCAAGATGTAGATAGATACGATGATTTTTTTCTTTCGTTCACGCGCAATAGACTTAGTCTCGCGAAAATCAGCCACATATGCTTGATAGAGCTTAGTATGATAAAGCCAGTCTTCGAAGCGCTTGGAACTTTTTGAGAAACAAGCAATAGACAACAAAAGAAAAGGCGTTGTCGGCAACAAGGGTAAAACAACCCCAACAATAGCCAAGGCCAGTGATAAAAAACCAATTATCAAATAGATAATACGCATAACTTCTCCTAGTTAAAATAATCTTCTTCTAGTTTCGCATAAAATGATGAATTTTGTCAAGTTCTAACCAAAAAGAGCCTGAAATTTACTTTCGGGCTCATCCTCTTATTTAATCTTTTCTTCTTCGTAGTCGCCTTTGCTACAAACAACCTGCTTGCCACCACCACGGACTTTTTTCTCCATAAGGAAGTTGCCACATTTTGGACAGTCACGACCAACAGGCTTATCCCAAGAGGTAAATTCACATTCTGGATAGCGATTGCAACCATAGAAAAGGCGGTTACGTTTTGTTTTACGCTCAATGATTTGTCCCTGATGACAACTTGGACACTCTACACCGATTTCTTTCACGATTGCTTGGGTATGACGGCAATCTGGGAAATTGCTACAAGCGTAGAACTTACCAAATCGACCAAGTTTAATAACCATTGGACTGCCACACACTTCACAATTAAATCCAGCTGGTTCATCCTTGATCTGGATTTTCTCCATTTCTTCTTCAGCCTTGGCAACCTCTTTAGAGAAAGGTTTGTAAAAGGCATCAATGACACGTTGCCACTGCTCTTTTCCGACTTCGACATCATCCAGCTTGCCTTCCATTTCAGCTGTGAAGGTCACGTTTACGATATCTGGGAAATATTCAACGATGAGCTTGTTAACAATTTCTCCCAACTCTGTTGGTTCAAAACGTTTGGCTGCAAGGCGAACATAATAACGTTTCTGAATAGTTTCAATGGTTGGTGCGTAGGTTGACGGACGTCCAACCCCATTTTCCTCCAAGGTCTTGATCAGTGTCGCTTCGGAATAACGAGCAGGCGGTTGAGTGAAATGTTGCTCTGGTTTGCTATTAACTTGCTTGACTACATCTCCAACAGCCATATCTGGTAACATCTTATTCTTATCAGAATCATTATAAATGGCAAGATAACCATCAAACTTAACCTGACTACCATTGGCAGCAAATTGAACCCCATTTTGAGACAATTTAACAGCCATAGTATCAAAGACAGCAGCTGTCATCTGGCTAGCCACAAAACGATTCCAGATAAGAGTATAAAGCTTGAGCTGATCCTTGTCCAGATACTTAGCGATACTTTCCGGTGTATTAAAAACACTAGATGGACGAATAGCCTCGTGGGCATCCTGAGCTCCTGAAGCATTTTTGACCTTGCTACCATGCTTAGA
The DNA here is from genome assembly GCA_963518035.1 of uncultured Streptococcus sp. Taxonomy (GTDB): domain Bacteria; phylum Bacillota; class Bacilli; order Lactobacillales; family Streptococcaceae; genus Streptococcus. The sequence goes on from CAUQIK010000006.1 coordinate 51,895, forward strand.
ATACTTGCTACCAAAACGATCAGTAATGAAACTTGCGGCTTCATTTTGCGCTACAGGACTGATACGGGTCGAATCGGTACGCATATAGGTAATCAAACCTTGAACACCAGAACCAATATTAATCCCTTCATAAAGCTGTTGGGCAACCATCATGGTTTTTCGAGTACGGAAGTTGATTTTATTGGCAGCATCCATCTGCATAGATGAAGTGGTATAGGGTAAAGGAGCATTGCGTTTACGCTCTTTCTTATCCACCTGATCCACTGAAAAGTCTTTACTAGTCAGACGAGACAAGACTTCCTTGACCTCATCATTGCTAGTTAGTTTCAGCTTTTTGCCATCTACTCCATAGAAGGAAGCCTGAAATTGCTTGGTTCCTTTTTTGAAGACACCATCAATTGTCCAGTATTCCTCTGGCTGGAAGGCGTTGATTTCATTCTCACGATCAATGATTAACTTAAGCGCAATAGACTGAACGCGACCTGCTGACAAGCCCTTCTTGACCTTCTTCCACAAAATAGGTGAAATCGAATACCCTACCAAGCGGTCCAGGACACGGCGTGCCTGTTGAGCATCGACCAAATCCATATCAATCTTACGCGGTTCTTTAAAAGCATTTTTGACCGCATCCTTGGTGATTTCATTGAAGACCACACGGTTGGCATCATTTTCATCCAAGTTGAGAATGTGAGCCAAATGCCAAGAAATCGCTTCTCCTTCACGGTCCGGGTCACTCGCCAGAAAGACTTTATTAGCTTTTTTGGCTTCTTTTTTCAAGTCATTGATAAGAGGACCTTTTCCTCGGATATTGATATATTGCGGTTCATAATTATTTTCAATATCGACTGACATACTGGATTTCTTCAAATCACGGATATGGCCGACACTGGCTAAAACCTTGTAGTTTCTGCCGAGGTATTTTTCAATCGTCTTGGCCTTAGCAGGTGACTCCACGATTACTAGATTTTTTTTAACAGTTGATTTTTTCTTTTTTGTTGCCGTAGCCACAGTATCACACCTTTTCAAAGTAATAAACTTTATAAAGTGTAAACCATTTTGCCATAACTGTCAAGACTTAGCTCCTATATATAGAAGAAAAGTTGGTTTAGAAAGAGAAATTTTGTCTTAAAATTCAAATTCCGCAAGAACATCCTTCCCACTGGTAACCAATTTTGCACCTTCTTGAATCAAATGATGGCAACCGTCTGATAGTCCATCTAAAATGCTACCAGGAATAGCAAAGACGTCACGCCCTTCTTCCATTGCTCTCTCACAGGTAATGAGACTACCTGAGCGCATCTTAGCCTCTGCTACAATCACGCCACGACAAAGTCCAGCAATGATGCGATTACGGGCAGGAAAATGAAATTTCAGAGGTTGTTCGCCTGGTCCATATTCACTAAGAACCAGATGGTCATTGCCGATGTAGTCTTGCAAGCGTTTATTGGCTTTAGGATAAAACACATCCAGTCCTGTTCCAATCACTGCAATGGTTTTTCCACCATTCTGCAGGGCTGCCATATGAGCTGCTGTGTCAATTCCCTTGGCTAATCCACTGACGATAACCAGTTCATTTTCCATGCCCTGAATGACTTTTTCAACTGACTTAGCCCCCTGTTTGCTACAAGCACGACTTCCCACGACTGCTACCTTAGGAAATTTCAAGAGATCCAGGTTTCCCTTGTAAAATAAAAGTACAGGCGCATCATATATTTCACTCAAATCCCAAGGATAACAGTCATCTAAAATAGAGAAAGATGGAAATTTTTGAAACTCCTTCTCCAAATGCGTATCGTCTATCTGAAAATAACGTTCCATAAAAACAGCTGGATTTCGGCAACCTGAAATTTCTGCAATATCACCTAACAACAGTTCTTGATCAACATTTTCACCGTATTCTAGAACTGCCAAAACCTGTTGATTGGTCAAACCTGATTTTTTTAACTTATAGATTTCATAGTTTGTGATTTTCATAAATAACTCCATTTCTTTTTCTACTCATCTATTTATTCGTAAAAAATCAAAAAAACATCCGACTATTTTAGCCAGATGTTGGAATCTTTAATTTTCGTTTTTAAGAATTTCTTCTAATTTATGATAGTCTTGGACACTATCGATTTCATAGATGCTATTGCCTTCTAATTCTTCAACATAGACATCTAACTCTTTGATGTTATCCTTAACCATATTGTCCCAGTAGAGATCAACAAACTCGCCACTTGCATAAGCCTTGTCGATAAAGCTGACAATCTTTTCTGCAGTTGGAGCGTCCCAGAAGGATACACCACTAAGAATGCGACCAGCTTTGCTATCAACAATAATGTCTTGAACCTTGTAGTCATCTCCATAGACCAAGAACCATTCGTTGGTACAATCTTCACGATAAACACTAAAATAAGTCGAACGTGTCAAGTCATTGCGGAACATATTTTTAAAGAGATAATTATCGGCATCGATAACATAACTGTTAGCTAATTCTTCTTTTACAAGATAGAGAGAGTAAAAGTTATTGTAGTCAGCGTATTTATCATTGAAAACGAGTCGAACTCCATATTTCTCTTTCAAGTAATCGAATTGTTCTTTAAGATAACCGACGATGATGATGATGTCGTTAATTCCTTTTTCTTTTAAAAACTCAATTTGGTATTCAATCAAAGGTTTTTGATTAACCTGAACCAAGGCTTTAGGGGTATTTTCAGTCATAGGACGCAAGCGAGTTCCCAATCCCGCTGCTAAGATGATGGCTTTCACATAAATCTCCTTTATTCTTTAATAATAATATAAACTCCAGCAATAACGACAAGTGACGTAATAATTGTCAGCATATCTAGCGGTGCACCCAAGAAAACAACTGCAAACAAGACCGTCCATACTACATAGCTCACGTTCAAGCCTGTAGCCTTGGCTGGTTGCAAGCGATTGATAGCGATATAATAAGCCAAATAGGAAATCATATCAAAGGCTGCAAAGACAATCATAAGACCTAGTAATTGTCCATTTGCTACTTCTGAAAATGATTGATGAGAGAAGAGTACAATCACAAGATAGGACAAGAATGAAGTTACTTGACGGATTAAGAGTGCTTCGATTTCACTTAATTCACTTTCCATAGCAAAGGAGCTAAGAACACTCTCACTTCCCCATGCAATAGCACAAACTAAAGCACAGAGAATCCCAATGTAGAAGGAATTGACCTGTTCAACCTTATAGGTCTGAGCAATAATCCCTGCAATAATCAAGACAATACCAAATACAGTATTTTTTGAAATCTTGTGCTTCAAAAAGAAGAAAGCCAATAAAACCGAAATCGCAGGATAAATAGCCGATACTGATGAAGCTAAGGAACTTCCGATATACTTAACCGCATAAAGATTGGCCTGCATACCGATAGGGCCTGCTAGCAAGGCTCCGATGATAACACTAACATTGCGAATATTTAAGAAAATTGAGAGACGAACTTTTCCTTCTTTTACCAAGAGAAAAGCTAGTAAGATAAAGATACTCAAGAAATCGTGAGCAGCAGCCACCACAAAGGGCGACAAGTCAGTAAAAATTGAAAAGATATAAGCACTAATCGTTAGACCTAAACCCCAGAAAATACCTGAGAGTAGACCAAAAGAAACTCCATCTTTATTTTTCATCTGAACCTCCATAATATGACAAACCTTTAACAGCTCTTTGGTAACGATTCACACCATAGTCACCAAAATCTGCGCCTTGCTCTTCCTTATAGACAGTCCATAGACTCCAAATAGTATCTTGCAAAATTTTATAGATCGCAATCTTTTCACGAGAGACAGGTGTTTGCTCACTCTCATAGTGAGACAAGAAGTCTTCTTCCTCTTGACGAGTGAATTCAGACTCTAAAAAGAGAGCAGCCAAATCCCACATTGGATCGTTCATTGATGAATATTCCCAGTCAATCAAATAAAGTCGTCCTTGAGGTGATTCGATAAAGTTTTCAGGCACCAAATCGATATGACAAGATTTTCTGTCAACACCTAAGTCAGCCAGTCTTTTCTCTAAGGAGAAGACTTCTTCTCGAACAGCTTCATAGTTGGCATAAGGGATTTTCTCTTCAATCAAGGATTCGTATTTTTTGATTTCTTCAAAAGGAGCAAATTCTCCTCTTAATTCCTTACCAGATGCATGAATGGTTTGTAATATTGGAGCAATTTTATCAAATTTGGTCTTGATTGACGTTGAATCCAGCGTAATCGCAGATTCGATATACTCATTTACTTTGATACCAGCTTCAATATCAAAAAGATAATTTTTTACATCTAAGTCTAAATCCTTTAGTAGTTCAAGATTGTACTTTTCATCTTGTCGATTGATAAGCTTTTCTGTCCCTTTACCAAAGAACTTAACAATGTACTGCTTATTTGTTGTTTTGACCAAATAGTTTTGATTGGTCATTCCCCCCAGTTGTTCAACACTGAGTACTTCCTCTTCTTGACTAAGTAGGGAAGAAATTTTTTCTTTAATGATTTTCTCCACAATTAACCTCCAGCACCTATACTTCCCACTTAAACACAGTTTTAAATGCTGTATTTAAATCGGTCGCAAAGACACGGTGAATATCTTTAATTTCTCTTACAGGTTCTTCTAGATAAAGGATATTTTTGAGACGATTGGCAAATTTCTTGACTTCCATCATTTGGATTGCATTTTCAAAATCAATGCGACCAGAACGAGAGGAACCAACCAAGAGCAAGCCTTTTTCTAAGGCATCGCGTGTATTGAGATTGACTTTATACTCGCTAACTCCCATCATGAGAATCGTTCCCTGAGGACGAATATAGCGAATCAAGTCATTAATGGCTGGTCCAGTACCATCACCACCACAACACTCAAAAGCGTGGTCAAAGGCCAAATCTTCAGGAATATTGTCAGTAATATAGCATTCTTTGGCAAATGAGAAAAGTTCCAATTTTTCCCAATGACGACCAATAACCACAATCTCTGCTTCTGGCAAAGTATAGTTGATAATATTGGCAACCACAAATGCTAAACTTCCATCTCCGATAACGGCGATTCGGTCCCGCTTGCTATGAGCAAGGGTCAATAGACGATTCATAGCGTGCATGCCGACACTTACAAACTCCGTAATGGCTGCAACCGTGTCTTCAATAGCATTATAAGCCACCACACGGTCTTTAGGGAGAGAAACAAACTCTCTCATAAAGCCATCAAAGCCACTAGACAAGAAATGGGTCCCTGTCATGTAGTTTTCATAGAATTCTTCATCACTCTGCATAGGAGGCTGATTGGGAATCATGACAACTTTTTGACCAACCTCGTAGGTTCCTGTCGGGTCAGAAATAACGGTTCCACATGACTCGTGAATCATTGCCATTGGAAGTTTTTTATTCAAAATCTTGGGATCACGTTTTCCTTGGTAGTAACGCTGATCCGCATGACAGACCGCCATATAATTAGGGCGGATGAGGATATGATTCTCTTGGTCAATAGCCTCTTCCTGATATTTGACATTGATAAACTTAGGCTTAGTTAGTTGATAAATTTGATTAATCATTTTACTAGTCTTTCTCAATCATACTTTTTGCAATCTTCAAATCTGTTACGGTTGTAATTTTTAGATTTGAGTATTCACCCTTAGCCAAGGCCACATCTTTTCCTTTAATGACAAAGATTTTACATGCATCTGTCAAGATTTCCTTCTCTTCATCAGAAAGAGATCCATAAAGGTCCATGAAGTCCTTGCAACGGAATGTTTGAGGTGTTTGTCCTTGATAAAGGTGAGCACGATTTGGAATATCTGTAATGAATTGACCATTGGTACTTTCAACGATAGTATCAACCGCTTCTACCACTGTGTCCACTGCGTCATGATTTTGGGCAAGTTTGATATTGTCTTGAATCATGCGAAGTGTAATAAATGGACGAACAGAATCGTGGGTAACAACGATGTCCTCTGGAGTAAGCGGACGATAAGCATCAATGGCTTCAATGATTTTCTCAATACTCGTATTACGGTCAGCACCACCTTTTGTAATGATGATACGATCTTTATGAAGAGGAAGATATTTATCTACAAGATCCTCTGCATGGGAAACCCAGTCTCCATGAACCCCAACTACAATTTTTTCAATACTTGGTTCCAAGACAAATTTTTCAATTGTATGAATCAAAATAGGTCGATCACCTAGCTCTAAAAATTGTTTTGGCAAGTTACTGATTCCCATACGTGTGCCAGTTCCACCAGCAAGAATTCCTGCATAAATCATCTATTTTCTCCTTTGTCTTACTAAAAAAACTTATTCTCTCTATTATACCACAATCTAGTCCTATCATGAAAGAAATACCGGCCCTCCCGTTCTAGAATAGGAGGATTAAGCAGTTCCATTATTCAAAGAAACTAGTCCATTTCTAGTAGTGACTAGGAATTCTGTAGGCATTACTAGAAATGGCTGTGAAATTTTAGAGTTCTTCAGAATAATATAGTTTTCTTAAAGAAAACTTAAAATTAAGCTTTGAAACTTCAAAGTGATTACTTGACTTATACTCAATGAAAATCAAAAAGCAAACTAGGAAGCTAGCCGTAAGCTGTACTTGAGTACGGTAAGGCGACGCTGACGTGGTTTGAATTTGATTTTCGAAGAGTATTACTGCCCTTCATTTCTTATTAGCTGACTTTATGATATAATGAAAAACGAGGTAAATTGAATGAAAAGTATAAAATTAAATGCTCTATCTTACATGGGAATTCGTGTCTTGAATATTATTTTTCCCATCTTAACTGGTACCTACGTCGCGCGTGTCTTGGACCGAACTGACTATGGTTACTTCAACTCAGTCGACACAATTTTGTCATTTTTCTTACCCTTTGCAACTTATGGAGTCTATAACTACGGTTTACGGGCCATCAGTAATGTCAAGGATAACAAAAAAGATCTGAATAGAACCTTCTCTAGTCTTTTTTATTTGTGCATAGCTTGTACGATTTTGACCACCGCTGTCTATATCCTAGCCTATCCTCTCTTCTTTACAGATAATCCAATCGTCAAAAAGGTCTACCTTGTTATGGGGATTCAACTCATTGCCCAGATTTTTTCAATCGAGTGGGTCAATGAAGCTCTGGAAAATTACAGTTTTCTCTTTTACAAGACTGCCTTCATCCGTATCCTGATGCTGGTATCTATTTTCCTGTTTGTCAAAAATGAACACGATATTGTTGTCTATACACTTGTGATGAGTTTATCGACACTGATTAACTATCTGATTAGTTATTTTTGGATTAAAAGAGACATTAAGCTTGTTAAGATTCACATAAGTGATTTCAAACCGCTCTTTCTCCCTTTGACAGCCATGTTGGTCTTTGCCAATGCCAATATGCTCTTCACTTTTTTGGATCGTCTCTTCCTCGTTAAAACAGGGATTGATGTCAACGTTAGTTACTATACCATGGCTCAACGAATTGTGACCGTTATAGCTGGTGTTGTAACAGGAGCTATCGGAGTGAGTGTGCCTCGTCTCAGTTACTATCTAGGAAAAGGCGATAAGGAAGCCTATGTCGCACTTGTTAACAGAGGCAGTCGAATCTTTAACTTCTTTATCATTCCACTGAGTTTTGGACTCATGGTTTTAGGACCAAATGCCATCCTACTTTACGGTAGTGAAAAATATATCGGAGGTGGTATCTTAACCTCTCTCTTCGCTTTTCGTACGATTATCCTGGCCTTAGATACCATTCTTGGTTCCCAAATTCTCTTTACAAATGGCTATGAAAAACGAATCACAGTCTATACAGTCTTTGCAGGATTACTCAATTTGGGCTTAAATAGTCTCCTCTTTTTCAACCACTTCGTGGCTCCTGAATACTACTTACTGACAACTATGCTATCAGAGGCCTCTCTACTTGTTTTCTATATCATTTTCATCCATAGAAAACAACTCATCCACTTAGGACATATCTTTAGCTATACTGTTCGATACTCGCTCTTTTCACTTTCCTTTGTAGGAATTTATTTCCTGATTAATTTCTTGTATCCCGTGGATATGGTCATTAATTTGCCATTTTTGATTAATACTGGTTTGATTGTCTTGTTATCAGCCATCTCTTATATTGGTCTACTTGCCTTCACCAAAGATAGCATTTTCTATGAATTTTTAAACCATGTCCTAGCCTTAAAAAATAAATTCAAAAAATCATAGGAGTTTAGAATGAAACAACTAACCATTGACGATGCCAAACAAATTGAATTAGAAATTTTGGATTATATTGATACTCTCTGTAAAAAGCACAATATCAACTATATTATTAACTACGGTACTCTGATTGGGGCAGTTCGACATCAGGGCTTTATCCCTTGGGACGACGATATTGATCTGTCCATGCCTCGAGAAGACTACCAACGATTTATAAACATTTTTCAAAAGGAAAAAAGCAAATATAAGCTCCTTTCCTTAGAAACTGATAAGAACTACTTTAACAACTTTATCAAAATAACAGACAGTACAACTAAAATTATTGATACTCGAAATACAAAAACCTATGAGTCAGGTGTTTTTATCGATATTTTCCCTATGGATCGCTTTGATGATCCTAAGGTCATTGATATTTGTTACAAACTGGAAAGCTTCAAACTTCTATCTTTCAGTAAACATAAAAATATTGTCTATAAGGATAGCCTTTTAAAAGATTGGATACGAACAGCCTTTTGGTTGCTCCTTCGACCGGTTTCTCCTCGTTATTTCGCACATAAAATCGAGAAAGAAATTCAAAAATATAGTCGTGAGAATGGGCAGTATATGGCTTTTATCCCTTCTAAATTTAAGGAAAAGGAAGTCTTCCCAAGTGGGACCTTCGATAAAACAATCGATCTCCCCTTTGAGAATTTAAGCCTTCCTGCACCTGAAAAATTTGATACTATTTTGACACAATTTTATGGAGATTATCTGACCCTACCACCAGAAGAAAAACGCTTCTACAGTCATGAATTTCACGCTTATAAATTGGAGGATTAGGATGCAGTATTTAGAAAAAGAAGAAATTAAAGAAATTCAACTAGCCCTGCTAGACTATATTGATGAAACTTGTAAGAAACATGATATTCCTTATTTTCTAAGTTATGGAACCATGCTTGGAGCTATCCGCCACAAAGGTATGATTCCCTGGGACGATGATATTGATATTTCCCTTTATCGTGAAGATTATGAGCGTTTACTGAAGATTATTGAAGAAGAAAATCACCCTCGCTACAAGGTTCTTTCCTACGATACATCTTCTTGGTACTTCCATAATTTTGCATCGATTTTAGATACTTCTACTGTTATCGAAGACCATGTTAAGTACAAGCGTCATGACACCAGTCTCTTTATCGATGTCTTCCCAATTGATCGCTTTGCAGATTTGAGCATTGTCGACAAGAGTTATAAGTATGTAGCCCTTCGTCAACTAGCTTATATCAAAAAATCACGCGCAGTTCACGGTGATAGCAAATTAAAAGATTTTCTAAGATTATGTAGCTGGCACGCCCTCCGAGTGGTCAATCCTCGTTACTTTTACAAGAAAATTGATCAGCTAGTCAAAAATGCTGTAACCAACACTCCTCAATATGAGGGAGGAATTGGTATTGGTAAAGAAGGAATGAAAGAAGTCTTCCCAGTTGATACCTTTAAAGAACTCATCTTAACTGAGTTTGAAGGCCGTATGTTGCCCGTCCCTAAAAAATATGATCAATTTTTAACCCAGATGTATGGGGATTATATGACACCACCATCAAAAGAAATGCAGGAGTGGTATAGCCACAGTATTAAAGCTTATCGCAAAAGCTGATTGAGGGTTACCATATAAACTACAAAGAGGCTAGGCAAAAAGTCTTTAAAATCAAAAAACGCATAATATCAGGGGTGAAATGACTGATACTATACGTTTTATTGTGGGAAGATTTACTTCATTTTCTACTGAAATTGAGTTTTTCCCAACCTCGTTTTTTACTTCCTTTCATAAACCAACCACTACTATTATCACTTTATCAATCTTCAAGCTAATACTTAAGACCTAATTTAAACAAGTTTAAAAAATATCGAAAAGAAGCTTAATATTAAGAATTGTTAAAATAATTGCAACTGCGTAACCTAGGATTGTGTTCCACTTGGCATTGGTAAATTCTCCCATTAGTGACTTCTTAGAGGTCAAATAGATTAAAGGAAAGATTGAAAACGGAAGAGCGATTGACAGAAAGACTTGTGAGTAAACCAATAACTGATCCAAGGTCTTTTCTTGATGTCCAAATAAGACGGCGACTATGATCACAGGTAGCAAGGCAAAAATACGTGTACCGATACGGATAATCCACTGAGGTAATTTCAGATGCAAGAAGCCTTCCATGACAATCTGTCCTGTTAAAGTACCTGTAATGGTCGAATTTTGTCCACTTGCTAGGAGGGCTAGGGCAAATAAAGTTGATAGAGTTGAACTAGCTATCGCTCCTGCTATTGTCGAATCCTGTAAAGCATTGTACATTTGGGAGAATGCCGAAATTTCAGATGCATGGCCAAAAAAGAGCGAAGCACCTAAAATAAGCAGCAAGGAATTGACAATAAAGGCTAAGGACAACTGAAGATTTGAATCCCAGGTCATAAAGCGCACTGCTTTTCGGACGTCCTTCTTATCTTTGTGGTTGATTTTCCTTGTTTGCGATAGGGATGAATGAAGATAGAGATTATGGGGCATGACTGTCGCTCCTACAATCCCTAAAGCCAAGGTCAATTGACTCTCATGTCCCGGCAGGGGACTTTCAAATAAAGTCGAAGTCGGTAAATAACCACCAAAGATTCCCTGAATACTTGGATTGGATAAAGCCACTAGATAAGAAAAAATACCTAATATAGTTAAGATAAGAGTCGTAACAATAGCTTCAATCTTCTTGAACCCAAACCTCATCAACAAAAGTAAAAGAAATACATCTAAAACGGTTAAGAGGATAGCAACCATAATCGGTATTTTAAACAAAAGATTTAGGGCAATCGCTGACCCTAAAACTTCAGCCAAGTCTGTCGCCATTAAAGCCAATTCTAAAATCACCCACAGACTATAGCGGAGCCATTTGGGAGCATGATGAGCTGTTGCTTGAGCTAGATCCATTCTAGTCACTATACCGAGCTTTCCAGCCATCTGTTGCAGCTACATGGCAATGATAGATGAAATCAAAATAACAAATAAGAGACTATACTTGTAAGAAGCGCCACCAACTACACTGGTAATCCAGTTCCCAGGATCCATATAACCAACTGCTACAAGAGCGCCAGGTCCTAAAAAAGCTTTTAGATTTTGCCAAAAATGATTGTTATTCGGAATTTCAATAAATTGATTGATCTCAGAAAGAGAGACCTTTTTGTAAGAAGACATCGGAATATTCACTTTCTAATCTTGTCTTTACCTATTTTATTAATGGAGTTTTGAAAATATAATGAAAATAATTCCCTATTTCCAATTTATTCTTATTATATCACATTTTGAAATGATTCTTTTGGAAAGCATGATAGTTGAAACAATCAATATTAGTATTGCAAAAGCCAGCGTTTTCTGACACTGGCTTTTGAACTGTGAAAATTCTTTCTCAACTAGATTGCTTCTGTGACAAAACTACGGCTTTCCAATACTTTGAGCATGGCGTTAGCTGTATCTAGGGCTGTGAAGAGGGGCACCCCGTGTTCAATGGCTGAACGACGGATTTGCTCACCATCTTCGTCTGCAGTTCGCTTGGTTCCTACTGTGTTAATGATAGCTTGGATTCTTCCTTTACGAACAAAGCTTGGAATATCCTTATCGTCATCACCAATCTTACCAACAGGTTGTGCTTGCAATCCATGACTGGCAAAGAAGGCTGCTGTCCCTTCTGTCGCGAGGATTCCATAGCCAATATTTTGGAAACGACGAGCCAAGTCCAAGGCTTCTTCTTTGGCATCATCAGCGATGGTAAATACAACGTTACCAAAAGTTGGCAAGTGTAAGTAAGAAGCTTCAAAGGCCTTATAGAGAGCTTTTTCCAAAGTCGTATCAGAACCCATAACTTCCCCTGTTGACTTCATTTCAGGACCAAGTAAGCTGTCTACCTTAGCTAGTTTAGTAAAGGAGAAGACAGGTGCCTTGATATGAACGCGGGTGCTTTCAGGGTAAAGTCCATCTTGGTAGCCAAGTTCTTCAAGTTTTTGACCAAGAATGAGCTTGGTTGCTACTTGAGCCATAGGGATATTGGTCACTTTAGAAAGAAATGGAACCGTACGGCTGGCACGTGGATTGACCTCAATAACGTAGACTTTTTCATCCTTGATAACAAACTGGATGTTCATCATTCCAAGGCAGTTAAGACCGATTGCTAGGCGTTTAGTATAGTCTGCGATTGTTTCTTGCACCTTTTGCGACAAGGTTTGTGGTGGGTAAACGGCCATTGAGTCACCTGAGTGGACACCGGCACGTTCGATATGCTCCATGATACCAGGGATGAGAACATTTTCCCCGTCTGAGATGGCATCAACTTCGCACTCTTGTCCAACGATATAAGAGTCTACAAGGACTGGATGGTCAGGACTAGCCTTAACCGCTGTACTCATATAAGAACGAAGATCTTCTTCATTTTCTACGATTTCCATAGCACGTCCACCTAAAACATAAGATGGGCGAACTAAGACTGGGAAGCCAATCTTGCGAGCTGCAAGCACTGCTTCTTCTTCATTGGTAGCCGTTTGTCCTGGTGGCTGTGGAATATCCAGGTCTTTTAGAGCTTGCTCGAAGAGGTCACGGTCTTCGGCACGGTCTAGGTCAGCAACCTGCGTACCAAGAATAGTCACACCTGCTTTTGCCAATGGCTCCGCAAGGTTAATGGCTGTTTGACCACCGAACTGAACGATAACGCCTTTTGGTTGTTCCAAGTCAATGACGTTCATAACATCTTCGAAAGTCAATGGCTCAAAGTAGAGCTTGTCAGACACAGAGAAGTCTGTAGAAACGGTCTCTGGGTTTGAGTTCATGATAATAGCTTCATAACCAGCAGCCTGAATAGCCTTAACAGAGTGAACGGTTGCGTAATCAAATTCAACCCCTTGACCGATACGGATTGGACCAGAACCTAGGACAAGTACAGATTCCTTATCAGACTTGATAGACTCATTTTCCCATCCATAGGTTGAATAGAAATATGGTGTTTCAGAGTCAAACTCTGCCGCACAGGTATCAACCATCTTGTAAACTGGGACAATCTTATTTTCCAAACGAAGTTGGCGAACTTGGTCTGCAGTCGTTTCCCAAAGTTCCGCAATCTTACGGTCTGAGAAACCATTGAGTTTGGCAGTTTTCAAAACTTCTAGATCTTGTGGATGGGCACCTAATTCTTGCTCAATTTCAAAGATATGCAAGAGTTTATCAAGATAGAAGATATCAATCTTAGTCAATTCAGCAATTTCTTCTGGTGTGTAACCACGGCGAATGGCTTCTGATACGTAGAAGAGACGATCATCTTGGGCTTTCACAACTTTTTCAATCAAGGCATCATCAGAAACTGCTGCAAGTTCTGGCATTTCATTGTGGTGAACCCCAATTTCAAGGGAGCGACAAGCTTTAAGAAGTGACTCTTCGATGTTACGGCCAATTGCCATAACTTCTCCAGTTGCCTTCATCTGAGTCCCAAGACGACGTTCACCCTTTTCAAACTTATCAAATGGGAAACGTGGAATCTTGGCAACGACGTAGTCGAGGGCTGGCTCAAACATAGCATAAGTTGAACCTGTAACTGGGTTGATAACCTCATCCAAGGTCAAACCGACTGCAATCTTAGCAGCCAATTTAGCGATTGGGTAACCTGTCGCCTTAGAAGCAAGGGCTGACGAACGCGATACACGAGGATTTACTTCGATAACATAGTACTTAAAGCTGTGTGGATCAAGTGCCAACTGAACATTACATCCACCTTCAATTTTGAGAGCGCGGATAATACTCAAGCTCGCATCACGAAGCATTTGGTTTTCATAGTCTGACATGGTTTGCGCAGGGGCAAATACAATGGAATCCCCTGTGTGAATCCCAACTGGGTCAAAGTTTTCCATGTTACAAACAACCAAAGCATTGTCAGCTGAGTCACGCATCACTTCGTACTCAATTTCCTTGAAACCTGCAATTGAACGCTCAATCAAACATTGGGTAACAGGTGACAATTTCAAACCATTTTCAGCGATCTCACGCAATTCTTCCTCATTAGCACACATACCACCACCAGTACCACCAAGGGTAAAGGCTGGACGGACGATGACTGGGTAACCAATTGTTGCTGCAAAGGTAACTGCTTCTTCGACTGTGTTGACAATTTCAGATTCTGGAATGGGTTGGTTGAGCTCTTCCATCAACTGTTTAAAGAGATCACGGTCCTCCGCTTGATCGATGGCAGATAATTTAGTTCCCAGAAGCTCAACACCAAGCTCATCAAGGATACCATTTTTAGATAATTCCATGGCCATGTTGAGACCTGTCTGACCACCGAGTGTTGGTAGCAAGGCATCTGGACGTTCCTTACGAAGAATACGTGTCACAAACTCAAGTGTAATCGGTTCAATATAAACCTTGTCAGCAATTTCTTTGTCCGTCATGATGGTTGCAGGGTTTGAGTTAACCAAAACAACCTCATAACCTTCCTCTTTCAACGACAAGCAAGCCTGGGTCCCAGCGTAGTCAAACTCAGCAGCCTGACCAATAATAATCGGACCAGAACCAATCACCATAATTTTTTGAATATCAGTACGTTTAGGCATAGTTTATGATACAAAGCCCGTAAAGAACACAGTGAAAATAGGAAACTTGGTGCAGACGCCTTCAGCGTCAAGACAATGTTTATCTTTTTCACACAGTTCTTGGGGCGTGTTCACTTCCGCGAACAATGTATCTTCTCCTTTCTATTCGTCGCCTCACAGAGCGACATTAAATAAATTCTCCGACGATTTTTTAGCGAAACGATACTTTTCGATAAAAAATCTAGTGCAGGGAGTTTTTAGTTCGCCTAATAGCGACTAAAAGAAACGACCTGCCTTTCTATTCGGCAACTCTCAGGTTGCCATTAAATAAATTCTCCGACGAGCTTTTACTCGTTCTTAGTTTGATTGTTTAAAAGCTTCCATCATCTCGATAAACTCATCAAATAGGTAGCTAGCGTCGTGTGGACCAGGGGCTGCATCTGGATGGTATTGAACAGAGAAAGCAGGTTGATATCTGTGACGCACACCTTCAACTGACTTGTCATTGATTTCTTCGTGGGTGATAATCAAGTGTTCTGGCAAATCCTCACGGCTGACTGCATAACCATGGTTCTGACTTGTAAAATCCACACGTCCTGTAGCAATTTCACGTACCGCATGGTTAAATCCACGGTGACCAAACTTCATCTTGTAGGTCTTAGCACCATTTGCCATTGCAAAGAGTTGGTGCCCCATACAGATACCAAAGATTGGAATTTTTCCTTGCACACCACGAATCATATCCAGTGCTTGTGGAACATCTTCTGGGTTACCTGGACCATTTGACAACATAACTCCGTCAGGATTGAGATGGAGAATTTCTTCCGCAGTTGTCGAATAAGGAACAACCGTCACGTTACAGTTGCGTTTAGAAAGTTCACGTAGGATTGAGTGCTTGAGACCAAAGTCCACTAGCACCACGCTTAAACCAACTCCTGGAGCTGGATAGGAAGTTTTAGTAGAAACCTGCTTGATATTATCTGTCGGCAACACTGTTGCTTGGAGCTGGTCCGTCACATGGTCCATACTGTCTCCAACATGAGTCAAGGTTGCACGCATCGTACCATGCTTACGGATAATCTTGGTAAGTGCACGCGTATCAATTCCAGAAATACCCGGAATTTTCTTGGCTTTCAAAAATTCATCCAAGGTCATTTGATTGCGCCAATTACTTGCTCTACGTGCCTCTTCGAAAACAACAACTCCCTTACAAGTTGGAATGATGGATTCGTAATCATCACGGTTGATTCCATAATTTCCTACCAAAGGATAAGTAA